>NZ_JBALOS010000179.1:0-9474 GCF_036962765.1 Neobacillus drentensis | reverse complement strand
CAGTTACTGAGAGTACAGCAACTGCTATAATTGATATAATTCTTTTAAGCATTCTTTTACCCTCCATGTTCTTTGGTTGCTAAGTTTTTATCATAGTAACATAGAATTTTCTGAAACAAAGAACAGGGAGATGTTAAATCGTTTACATCCGTGGCATTTATATTGCAATAATATTTCTAAACTAAGTGAAAAATCAGAAAATAATATTTTTCTAAAAGCCCCATTCAAAGCAGGAATCCCGGTAAATACACGATTCAATCTCCTTCATTACCTGGCGTTCTGTTCCATAAAAGAATGGTTTCTAGGTTCATTAAAAGGCTGTAATATACAAAGTGTATGTTACAGCAAGTTATTAACGCTCCATTTAGGTATAATGGATAAACAAGCCATGGTGTAAGACTAGCAATAAATAAATGGCGAGTTCGCCAAAGAAAGGTATCCTTTTATGTCAAAACGTAAAAAATCCATCTTGAAACCACTTATTTTGTCAATCCTATCTTTCCTTATTATTCTAGTTGTAGGTATTTATGCTTTTGATAAGGATAGGGGCGAGAAACAGTCAACAAAGGTAAACTCTAAACCACCCCAAACCTCAACAAATGTACCAACAGGATCAGGTGAAGACAAAAATCAGCATTTACATGCCTATAGTAGGGAAATCTTTTCACATTCAAAAGAAGGAAAAGTGGTCAACATCCCTTTCATTTCAGGTAAGACAAAGATTAAGGAAGTACATGATAAATGGGGAAAACCGGACAAAAAAACGGAAACTGCAAGTGGAAGATACGAAGAATATGTGGATCGAAATGTCGTCATTGGATATCTGGGTGAAGTTGTCTCAGATATCAGATCATATGATCCTGATTTACAAAAAATCCGGCAAAATGAAATCAATAAGACGTGCGGAAAACCAGATGAGATTAGATCCTACAAAGATGATACTCATGACCAAATTATTCTGGTTTATCAGGTTACCCCTTTAACAGAGTTAAAGTGGATCTTACCAAAACCAACCGATCAGGAGCCGAATCCAAAAGTGGACCATATTTCAGTCTATACACAAATAAAAAATCAAGCGGATCATTCCAATCAACCTGACGAACAACAGAGCGTATCAGATCTGATAGCAGGTATGAGTTTAGATGAGAAAATTGGGCAAATGATCATCGCAGGTATTTCCGGCACAACCATGGATACCAATACAAAAAATTTACTAACGAAAGACAAGGTTGGCGGGATTATTTTTTACAAGGACAATTTAGTCAACCCAACGCAAGCAGTTCAGCTTGTGAATCAACTGAAGTCTGAAAGTGATCCGAATTTACCGCTTCTATTAGGAGTGGATCAAGAAGGTGGGCGTGTTACCAGGCTCCCTGGCGGATTAATTAATTTTCCAACAAATAAAGAAATTGGGGCCATTAATAATTCTCAGTTTTCCTATCATGTGGGGACGATGTTAGGGAAGGAGTTAAAAGAATTTGGTTTCAATCTTGATTTTGCTCCTGTGCTGGACATCAACAGCAATCCAAAAAACCCGGTTATAGGGGATCGGTCATTCGGGAATAATTCTGAAATTGTTAGTAAGCTTGGAATTCAAACCTTTAAAGGTATACAGTCGCAAAACATTATCCCAACCATTAAGCATTTTCCAGGTCATGGAGATACGTCTGTTGACTCCCATCTAGAGCTGCCAATTGTGAATAAAAGCCTTGCGCAACTTAAAGAACTCGAATTAATCCCGTTTGAGCAGGCAATCAATAGCGGGGCTGATGTGGTTATGGTTGCCCATATCTTATTGCCTAAACTGGATGCTGATTTTCCTTCATCCATGTCCAGAAATATCATAACAGGGATCTTGAGAAAACAACTGGACTTTAGCGGTGTTGTCATAACGGATGACATGACCATGGGGGCGATTATTGACCATTATTCGATTGGCAAGGCTTCCGTTGAATCAGTCAAGGCCGGCAGTGATATTATTTTAGTAGGGCATGATTATAACCATATCGTGGAAACCATTTCTTCTTTAAAAACCGCTGTCCAAAAAGGGGAAATTACTGAACAAAGAATAAATGAAAGTGTAAGTAGAATTTTGAAGTTAAAAAAGAAATATGAAATAAATAATACGAAAGTGAAAAATGTGAATATAGAGGAAATAAACCAATCGATAAAAAAACTCCTGGATGACTATTCAAACTAATTGTTATAACTAATTTTATAGTTACTAAAGGATTGGTCTTTGTTCTTGTTTGTAAATCAACAATAAATCTATTCTTCTTTTAACATGCCAAAAAAACACCGTTTGGATCTTCATAGGTCCAAACGGTGTAACTCTATTAAACATGTTTAGTTATGCACCTTTTCTAAGCTTGGCTGTGTTTTGTTTTGATGAATTAAACAAATACTCTTTTACAGAATTTGTTCGATTTTTCGCTTTTGCCGCGAAAAAAGGATTCAAAATAATAATGGATAATAAGTTTGCTGATAATCCCCAAAACCCTTCATAAATTCCATGTGAGCTGTTTGTTCCATAAACGGTAAATGTAGTTGCCAACCCGACAAGCAATCCAATAATGGTTGCCTCTTTGGTTTGATTTTTCCAGAATAAGCTGATCACAATGGCAGGGAAAATCTGAACCATTCCTGATACACCTAAAAGCTGTAAAGATACTAACGCTGTAGGGAATAACAGTCCAAATAATAAAGCAAGACCGATGACAACAAACACCATGGAACGAGTGACAAGCGTTAATTTCGCGCCTTTCACGTTTGGATTGATTAAATCACGATAAATGTTGTTTGCAAATAAGTTGGAAGCACCGATGGCCATAATCGAGCATGGAATTAAAGATGCCAAGGCAATCGTTGAATAAGCTAAACCTTGTCCAATACCGCCGTATGAAACCTGAATGAGATTTAAAAAGGCAAAACGCGGATCACTTCCAGCCGGTAACACATGGTAAGCAACAAAGCCAAGGAAAATAACTAGGATTAAGACCACGTTATATAAAGGCAGGAACATGGCATTTTTTCGAACGGCATTCGCACTTTTCGCTGTGAATACGCCTGTTGCTCCATGAGCCCACATAAATAACGCTAAGGCAGAAACAAGTGATGCGGTCATGAACCATGGAATGCCTTTCGGGCCTGATGTTGGAATCGTCAGTAATTGAGGTGATTCCTTCACAAGGGTATCAATCATCGGGCTCCATCCGCCAAAATGGATAATCGGCAGAGAAACCACAAGGAATAACATAATCGCCCATACGAGCACATCTTTAATGATGGCTGTATAGGTAGGGCCTTTGATTCCGCTAAAGAATGTAAAAAGGGCAACAAGTAAGAATGACGTAATAACGACAACCTTCACATTAATATAACCTGTCCCAGCGACTTGAAGGGTATCTTGAATCCCGGCTAACTGTAAATCAATATATGGGATAAGCATCAATACGCCGACAATTGCAATCATAGAAGAAAGAAGTTTACTGTCAAAACGGTCTCTCGCATAATCCGCTAGTGTGGTTAGCTTAAATTTATTCGCTACTTTCCAGAGTTTAGGAAGGTAAAAGTAAGAAACAAAATAGGCGATAATACAATATGGAATTGCAAAGAAGGCAAGACTTCCCGCTGCATAAGATGTACTTGTTAGTCCTAAAAATGTATAAGCTGTATATAAATCAGCTCCTACTAAAAACCAAACTAGCAATCCGCCAAAGCGTCTGCCTCCAACAGACCATTCCTCTACTGAGCTTCTTGATGATTTATTTCGCCCTGCTATAAATCCAATCAAAACAACGGTCAAGATAATGAATACGGTGATTAACAAAGCTGTCAAATTTCCCTTCATTCGTCAAGACTCCCTTCTGATTTCTGAAGTTGATAAATTCCAAACGTGCATAAAGGTGTTAAAACGATCCATAAAAATAGCCAAAATTGAAGGAAGGGTAATCCTAAAATAATTGGGTCCATTCGATTGACGAAAGGTAGGACCGCTAATTGAGAAATAAGAGGGAGTACAATCAATAATAATTTGATGAATTTTCTGCCCATAGTAAGAACCTCCTGCTTGCTCATAGTTGAGTGAATCAATACTAAAATAGTAATATTGTCAGACCAATAGTATTGTCATGTAATTTTTATGTACGTAATAGTAACAATTTTAATGAAAGATTACAAGAAAATTTTTTAACAATTTATAAAATTCGAATTAACAAACTATTATTCTCTACAGGATATATAATGAATTTATTATTATTTAAAAAAATCATTATTAAAATATGTGATGCGTTTTATAAGTGCAAGCAATGCCCAAACCCTTGAATATATGGCCTCCCGCTGAACGGTGGGGAAGGATTTGATATCGCTGAAAAAAGCACCAGGCGGCGGCCCGGTGCTTCTTAGTGTTTGATAAAACCGAGAGACCAGTCTCCTGGTTTTCGGTTACTATATTTTAATCTTCCAGCTGGAAAGAATGGCTAAAATGAGTCTTTCCGTTCTCATCCTGGATTTCCACTGTAGCTTGCTTCCTTGCGGGATCTACCTTGAACACACCGTAGTTAAAGAAATTCCCTTCGGCATATAATCTCTCCGGACCAAAGGTCGGATCCAATGTACCAGGGTTACCTTTTACAGCTCCGATCGGACCGCTGATTAGCTCGTTATAATCGGTTTTTCCATCCTTATTGGCATCATATTTGATGATCTCGGCAAAATGGACATCCGTCGTAACGAAAAACACGTTTTTGATTCCTTTTTCAATGATAAAATCAGAGATTTTTTTGAACTCGTACTCATATCCGGTCTGATCATTTGGGTTTATTTGATTTGCATTCGCCCAGCCATCCCTGGAATTTGCTTTTCCGGTCGGCACGGAGATAGGAACGGAAGTCGCGATAAGTTTCACTTTTGCATCCGACTCAAGAAGCATTTGTTCCAGCCACTTTAACTGTTCATCACCAAGCATGGTTTTATCTGGTCCATCTGCCTGAGTGTTAGGTGAGCGGTATCCACGGTTGTTAAGGATGATCATATCCATTGTATTACCCCATGAATACTTGTGATAAAGCTTGTCCGCTTGACTGCGTTCCTCTGAAATTGGCCAATAATCCTTGAATGCACGCAAGCCTGTCGGAGTCAACTCCTGAGACGGACCTGAAAAGTCATTGGTTACTTCATGATCATCCCAAATAGAATATGTTCCTGTTTTTTGCAGGAGACTGCGCAAGCCTGCATCCGTACGGTTTTCTTTATATTTTGCCCAAAAATCCTGCACAGTTTTAGAAGGAGGGTTAGGCACAGCCGGTGTTTTATTATCGGCATAAATGGTGTCCCCGCTGAACAGGAAGAAGTCCGGATTTAATGCTGCCATTGCTTTGAACGATTTAAATGGCGGAATCTCTCCCTGGCCGCCAGTATCTCCGCCCCAAACCATTGTCATTGGCTTTAAGCTGTTTTCCTGCGGTGCGGTTTTAAATGAACCGTTCACAGAATACTTGCTGGAAACTGCATGTGCTCGGTAAAAATACCTGGTATCAGCCTTTAATCCGGTGACCTCTACATTTACTGTATAATCATCCTCTACATTGGCACGGCCTGTCTTGACGATCGTATTGTCTTTAAAACTGCTGTCAGTAGATAATTCAAATTTAACATTAGCTTTTCCGTTTGTACGTGCCCATAAAATCGCTGAAGAATCGGTTATATCTCCGCTGGCCACTCCATGTGAAATAAACGGCTTGTCCAGTAAATCATCCAACAGGTCAGGATTGTTTGTGAACTCTCCGTCTACACCAAGAGAGAGCAAGGATACCATATCATCCTGAGAATTTACGGTCCAAGGATGGACGAGAAACTGGTTTTGATGAGCGGCTTCCATAAGCTTCGGAACAACAAGCTCCTTACTAGGACCTACACCAGAAGCATAGTCAGAGATTCGCTTGAATTCCTGATATACATCCTTACCTGCAAGCATACCTCCTGAATAAAGCTGAATCAGCTTTACATTAGGTGCAAGAGTCTTCAGCTTACGAAGGCTTTCCTCGCTAAATGATTCAAGAAACAGCTTTTCGTCATCCAAGACATTGGTTTTTTTCAAGATTTCAATTACTTTCTCTTCCATTCCTGGATATACGCTTGGTGCTTTTGTTTCCATGTAAAGACCGACTTTGCCATTCCCATGTTTTTTAACAAATTCGATGGCTTCCTCGAGCGTCGGTACATGCTGTCCAATATATTCTGTTTTTGCCTTATCCGGATAAGCTTTGTTAAACCATGAACCTGCATCGAGACGGCGGATTTCTTCGAGAGTAAAATCCTTTACTCGCCAAGGTGCACGGTCCGGATAAAGTTCCTTTGCATTCGTTGTTCGTGCGAGCGTTTCATCGTGTAAAGCGATCAATTGGCCATCCTTGGTCATTTGTAAATCGAATTCCACATAATCAGCCTTCATCGTCATAGCCTGCTTATAGGCTGTCAGTGTATGTTCCGGGCTGTAGGCAGAGGCACCGCGATGCGCGATTACGGCTACATCAGAGGTAAGAGGACGTAAGGTTGTTTGTCCATTGTCAGTAGCAGATGTTTCAATAGGGTGGGCTAAAACAGCATAAGGTGCTCCTGAAGTTACCGCAAGAGACAGACAAGCTAATCCAGCAATCAAACTCTTTTTCATTCTCCATTCATCTCCTATAAGATTATGTATTTCGAATTTAAAACTATAGGAGATTTGTAAAGTCGCTATTGATAGAATGTTAATATTTAGTAAAATGCACAAAAACAGGACCTTTTTCTTATAGGGTTATATGGGAAATAGAACTATTTTTGCGGGATAAATGACCTATGATAACTTAAGTTGCTGCAAACGGCTGTTGTTGTTTATATTACTCTATTATCTTTTCGGAATTTACAAAAACTGATGATTACTAATAAGACGGTTGGAACTCGGTCATTAGTTTCCGGTGCAACAACATAGTATGCAAATAGAGCAGGCGCATGATGATTCATGCGCCTGCTCTATTTCTTTTGTTTTTGTCCATTTATATAGTTAACAAAAATATTACATTATTTCAAAGGTCCGTTAACACTAGTTTAATACTGCTTTTTTATAATGATGGTAATATTGCAATAATCTGGAGGGAATTCGATGAAACAGGAACCTAAGAAATGGAAAAGTGACCCAATTGATCGCAGAGCTTTCTTGAAAAAGACAGGAGGAATTTTTGGAGTTGCATTGTTGAGCCAGCTTCCATTGGGCTCTTTGGCATTTGCGGAGGATCAGGATTTTTCATTTGCCATTATTGCTGATACCCATATCGACCCTTACATACCGGTGCGCAGTGAGCGACTTCGTACCATTTTTAATGAGATTTCTATTTCTAGCAGTCCAAAAGCAGAATTTATCCTTCATGTAGGTGATGTGGTCGAAGCAGGATTGGCGGAAGAATACCAGGAATACAATAAAATTGTTCCTGCTACGCTGAATAATCGTATCTTTGCCGTACCTGGAAACCATGAAGTACGCTGGGATGAATGGGCAGGAGAATTGTATAATGACCTGTTTGGAGAATCACAATATTCCTTTGATCATGGAGGGATTCATTTTATTGCTTTGGATCCAACTCAGCTTCTTCAGGAACCTGGATTCTTTACGCCATCCCAGTTGAAATGGCTGGAAAAGGATCTGCAAAAGACTGGGTTGCATATGCCAGTTGTCGTTTATTTGCATTATCCAATCGGCAACGATAATTATTATATTTCGAATGAAAATAAATTTTTTGAAGTGATAGAGCGCTATAATGTTCGAGCCGTTTTTACCGGTCATATTCATCGGGAAGAAGTTTGGAAACAGAATGGGATGACTTTGATTGCCCTTCCTGCAGCAAAGGATCGCGCTGTGTACCATTGGGTGGAAAAAAAGACAGCATCAAACGGTTCTCCATTATTAGCTGTTTACCATGCTGAGTTTACCAACTCTGCCAATTCCGAAAAAACGCTTCTTGTTGAAATTCCACTTGAAGGAGTAAAGACGGCACAATACGAAAAACCGAAATTAGTTCATTTTTCTGAACCTAAAGATGGGTCTGGAACTGGTTTTTTACATGTTGAGCTTAGTCCAAAAACGAGTATCCAATCGGTCCAATATCAATTTTGGCCGGAATATCCATATGCGGGTAAGAATGCAGGTGAATGGAAGGATCTTTTCCCGGCAGCAAGTTCTAGCCTTAACTGGAAGGCCAATGTAGATACAAGCAAAATGGCTTCAGGTATTTACTTGCTCCAGGTTAGGGTGACCAACACAAAGGGGGAATTCTGGGACGAGTTCCGTGAAGTTCCAAACACCAAATCAGAAGGGGTTCTTTCAAAATCACGAGTTAACTGGGAACAGGAACTAAGTAGCCCTATTCAGGCAGACCTCATTACAGTCAAGAGAAAAAATGGATCCTCTTCACTGGTCGTGGCAGCCACAATGGACGGACAAATTGTGGCTTTAGATCCGGAACACGCCGGAAAAATAAAGTGGAACTATAAAACCAGGGGCGCAGTTATTGGTACACCTGCCGTTAACGAAAAACAGAATCTTGTTCTTGCGGGTTCTGCCGACCACACTTTGTATGCTCTCGATACAGAATCAGGCAGTGAAATATGGACATGTCAATTACCAAAACCGATTTTGGGCACTCCTCTCTACATTGAATCTGCTAATGGTGGTTCAGGTACAGTCCTGGTTCCAGCAGGCAGGATGATGGCAGGAGTTAATGCTGAAACCGGTACACTTCTTTGGAGTACTTCAATGGGAGGATTTTCTGCCGCGAAGCCAGCCTCTGATGGGCGTTTGGCCATTATTGGCTCTGGAGATGGCAAAGTCCAGGCTATGGATGTTTCAACTGGAAGTGTAATCTGGAGTAAAACAATTGCCAGTAAAGAAGCTCCATACCGTACACTTCTATACAGTCCATGGGCCTCCAAGGCTGAACTTTTGCATGCGGGTGCAGATGGCGGCAAGTTAGTACTCATTGGTGATGTAACAAATGCCTATGCTTTGGATTGTACGACAGGTGCGGAGGTTTGGCGTCTGAAGGGCGGCTTCCTTTATTCGAGTCCGCTTATCCTGTCAGGGCCTAATCCAATCCTTATACTGACCGATGAGTGGGGGAAGGTGTTTGCTGTTGATCCTGCAACCGGTGTGGTGCATTGGAAGACGACAATTGAGCAACGTATTTTTAACGCATCACCAGTTTTGGCCGAAAATACTGTATATGTAACTGGTGTAAACGGTCTGGTGACAGGCCTCAATCCAAAGGATGGTTCTATCGTTGACAGATACCGCTTCTCAACAGCCTATACTTACTCAACACCAGTTGAATCAGGGAACTTCCTCGTCGCGGGTGGACAGGACGGAAAGGTTCGGTCCATCAAATTACAAGATTACTAGAAAGAAAAATTTACAAAATTAGTAAAAGGGTGTCAGGCACCACT
>NZ_JBALOS010000178.1:0-22305 GCF_036962765.1 Neobacillus drentensis | reverse complement strand
ATGGTGCCTGACACCCTTTGGTGTTCGGGATCATACGCAAAATATGTTGTTTTTTCGACAAAATGTTATAATAAAAAAGGTAATTGAATTTCTAGCTAAGGGGAAATGAATATGATTCTCGTCGTTGGCGGAGCAGGTTACATTGGTAGCCATCTTGTANNAAAAAGAAGAAGTGGTTGTTCTTGATAACTTATCGACCGGTCACCGTGAAGCAGTTGACAGCCGTGCTGTCTTTGTTGAAGGGGATCTTGGCGATGAAGAAGATTTAATGATGATTTTCAAAAGTTATCCGATCAAGGCCGTTATGCACTTTGCTGCCTTTAGCTTGGTAGGGGAGTCTGTGGTAGACCCTTTGAAATATTATCAGAATAATGTGGCAGCCACACTTACATTGTTAAAAGTCATGATAAAAAACAATGTGAAGAACTTTATTTTCTCTTCAACAGCAGCTACTTATGGAATTCCGGAAGTGGAGCTGATCGATGAGACCACTCCAACTAGACCGATAAATCCATATGGACATTCCAAATTAATGATTGAACAAATCCTGTCTGATTTCTCCAAATCCTATGAATTAAACTATGTGGTCTTACGTTACTTTAATGCAGCAGGCGCTCATGAATCAGCAGTGATTGGGGAAAGTCATGACCCAGAAACCCATTTAATCCCGATTGTCCTTCAACAATTATTAGGGCAGCGCGAAAAGATAGCTGTTTTCGGAACGGATTATGATACGGCTGATGGTACTTGTATTCGTGATTATATCCATGTTACGGATTTAGCAAGTGCCCATATCCTTGCCCTTGAGGCGTTATTATCCGGGAAAAAATCAACCGAGATTTATAATCTTGGCAACGGGCTTGGCTATTCGGTAAAGGAAGTCATTGAAACATGTGAAAGAGTAACCGGCAGAATGGCGAACGTCGAAATGGCGGACCGTCGAGCGGGAGACCCAGCTATGCTAGTCGCTTCCTCCCAAAAAATTCATTCCGAACTTGGCTGGAAGGCAGAACGGAAACTAGAACAAATCATTGCGGATGCCTGGAAATGGCATCAACAACAACAGTATTAAAATTGGTGCCTGACACCATACCATACTTTTAACAAAAACTGGTCCCACAAATCGTTGGGGCCAGTTTTACTATCATTTCATTCTTACCTTATGCTTGTCACCGCTGTTCGGAGCGTTTCCTCTTTTTTTGCAATAGACACACAATTCTGAAATTGTCATCGCCACACCAAAAGATTTGAAAGCAAAAAAGGCAAGCAAAACGTCGATTAAAGTATCATGGAGTAATCAAGTGAAGCGAGCGGGTATGAAATCTATCGGGCCACGTCCAAAAATGGAACGTTTACCAAGATTAAGACGATTTCCAGCGGAAATACCGTCAGCTATACAAACAAGGACTTAAAGAAAGGCAAGGCCCACTATTACAAGATTCGGGCCACCATAATGTCAACCGTACGAAAGTGTTCAGTACCTAAACGGGAACGGTATCAGCGAAACCATTTTAAGAGTGGTTTACAGTTTATGTGAAAAACAAGGTAACTCTCTCATTGTGGAGGGTTACCTTGTTTTGGTGTGGTTGATGCCAATTCTCTTACTTTTTCTTCAAACTGATTAACTCCGTAACGGTTTTTCCGTTACGAACCGTTTTAACTTGGCCGATATGTTGGGCGTAGTAGGTGATAATCCCGGAATCCTCTTTTACCTCGATACAGTTTTTAAACGTACCTGCTTTTGTTTTCACGGTTTTTGTCAGGGAAGTAATTCGTGCTTGCCCTTCGCCTTCATAGCCTATATCCCATTTTTGGCCCACTTTTGCGGGATATTTGATGTCGATATAATATTCGGAGTCAATATATCCGGTATAGAGTCCTTTACTGTTTTCACCGACAATGAATTTTTGTGTTTCAGTGGGGGTGGAGTTGTGCCAAATGTCCCACGAATCGTATTTTTTGCCAGTTGGTATTAACTGGAACGTTCCGTCCGTTCCTTTGTATGTATAGATCTTAGTTTTGTCGAGTAGATAGCTGGCCTTTTTTGAAATAAACTTCAAATACTTTGTGGAAACATACGCCTTTTTGGATTTGTATTTAATTTGCGACCAGCCTGATTTTGTTTTCAAATAGACTGTCACTTTGGTGCCTTTTTTGAGGACGCCTTTTTTCATGGAATGTGTCGTCGGCTTTTCACGGACATTTAGTGCTTTCGTATTTACGGTTGCAGAAGATGTTGAAGCAGCGAAGGACGTCGTTTGAAAAGGCATGAGGATACTTACGACCAGTGTAAGGGTGATTAGGACTTTCAATAATATTTTCAAAATAATCCCTCCATTTCTACTTTAATTGTAGGGAAGGTGATTCTATTAATAAATGAATATAAAGACAAAAATCTAGACAATATCCGTGCTTGTTCATGTTCGGAATTTGTAGAAGTTTAGGGGGAATGGCAAATTGTGCAGAATTATGTTTAAAGTGGAATAATAAAAGAAGCCCGCAGGCTTCTTATAATACATTATTCTTTTAAGCGATAAGGGACCGTTGAGACAATGACATTCTTTTGATAAAGGAGATATAATCTCAACATGATACTTGATTGATTGTGTAAAAAATCATGCCATCTGCTTTTCGTGATAAATTGCGGAATTAATACGGTCATGGCCCGGTTATGATCCTCAATTTTATCATCCGCCAAATCAATAAATCGAGAAATGGGATTGATTAAACTTCGATAAGGAGTAAATAAAGTAACAAGACGAACATCTGGTTTCCATTCTCGCCACTTCTCCTCCATTTGTTTCTCGCTCTCTCGGTCAAAAGCAACATAAACTGCAATGATCGTGTCACCAATGACTTGAGCATAATTCAGTGATTGTTCCACCACTTTCGTAATCCCTCCAATAGGAACAATCACGACATTTCCATCGAATTTGATATCTTCATATCCTGGACTTAATTTTAGCTCATTTGCAACGACATGATAATGACGTTTAATGCGGTGAAACAAGAAGACAATGATAGGCAGGAAAATCAAAACGGACCACACTTGCGAAAACTTCGTGGTGAAGAAAATAATTAATACGGTTAAGGTAATAAAAGCACCCACTAAATTAATAATTAACTTATGGAGCCATCCCTGAGGTTTCTCCCGTATCCATTTCACGATCATACCAGATTGTGAAAGAGTGAAGGGAATAAATACTCCAACAGCATAGAGCGGTATCAGTTGTTCGGTTTCTCCGCCAAAAGCGATGATTAGTAACATGGATGCAAGGCTAAGAATGAGAATTCCGTTTGAATAACCCAGTCGATCTCCACGAATTAAGAACATCCTAGGTACATATTTGTCAGTAGCTAAGTTTACAGCGAGTAAAGGGAAAGCGGTAAAACCAGTATTGGCTGCTAGTACTAAAATAAGAGCAGTAGTCCCTTGAATAAAATAGTATAAAAAGTTTTTTCCAAATACCTCAGTGGCAATTTGCGAAACTACAGTTTCTTCCTCTTTAGGAGCGATTCCATACCAATATGCCAATAACGTGACACCTGAGAACAATATCGCCAGGATGAATCCCATCAGGGTTAAAGTTTTCGCAGCATTTTTCGCAGCGGGTTCTTTAAAGTGGGGGATTGCATTCGAGATTGCTTCCACACCTGTGAGGGCCGAACAACCAGATGAAAAGGCCCTTAACAATAAAAATAAAGAGATGCCTCCAGGAATCACAGTTCCTATAGGGGTATGTAAATCAGCTGGAACTTGCCCGCTTACCATATGCCATAATCCAACCCCGATCAAAATGACCAGAGCCAGTACAAATAAATAAACGGGATAGGCCAGCACCGAAGCTGATTCCGTTACACCTCTCAAATTTAAAATAGTTATAAAAACCACTAATATACAAGCAATTAGTACTTTATAATGATGTAATTGCGGAAATGCAGACGTAATCGCATCTGTTCCTGCTGATATACTCACTGCAACTGTTAAAATATAGTCTACCAGCAGAGAGCCACCAGCAATTAATCCTGGGTTTTCCCCTAAATTGCTTCTTGAAACGATATAGGCACCGCCTCCATGAGGATAGGCGTAGATAATTTGACGATAGGAAAGAATTAAAGCAATCAGTAAAATTAAGACACCGACTGCAATCGGAATGGAGTACCAAAATGCTACTGCACTAACCGTAGCCAATACGAGTAAAATTTGTTCTGTCCCGTACGCAACTGAAGAAAGGGCATCTGAAGATAAAATAGCTAGAGCCTTCAATATACCTAGTTTTTGTTCTCCTAGCTCTGTTGATTTGAGTGGTCTGCCAATTAGTGTCCTTTTTAGATTTGAATAACGCATTTTGTTCCCCCTTCATAATCGATTTTCTATTGGTTTAAGAACTCGGTTTTGAATTATATTACCCTCTATAAGCTGGTCAACACATAAATCATCCCCAAAAAATAAAATTTTCCAATGAACATCTTTCAACTATAGTGTTTAATCTATTAGGACTATTTATGCCCATTTGGTATTGAGATTTTTAGCAGCCGGTTTATTTGGAACAGTTTGTTGGTTATCATTTTGTAGGGTAAGATTAGGGTAGAAAAAATAGTTGGCTTCGGTAAGGAGTTCTTTTAATGGATGGGAAACGTACGGAACGAGAAGATCAATTTGCTAAGGTTTCGAACGTTCAAATACTAAATGAACGCCTCCACTTAACTTTAGCGTTTAGTAAGAGATATCAAATGTCAACGGCGGTTTGTTACCTGCGTTTATTTATGCCGTCAGAGCTAATACATCTTAGAGATAATGAAATCGAAACAGTTATCATCAAAAAATTCTCAGCAAGATTACATCGCTCGTTAAGAAATATTGATACCGTTATTCAGATCAATAAAACGGATTATATTATGTTAATAGCCGATATTACCGAGCGTGATTGCAAGGTGATTTGCGAACGGATTATGGGGTCGATTTCTGATACGTATACGATTGATAATAATTATTTTTCAATCTGCAGCAGTATGGGAATTTGCATGTATCCCTATGGATCTAAGGACCCAGTTGAACTCAAAAGGCTGGCAAAGGCGCAAATGTATGAGGCAGAATCGCTAGGTGAGAATGGCTTTTCTTTTAATAAGGATGAGTTAAATACCGCTGCCCACCGAAAAGTGTTACTCGAAAATGATCTGCCGTATGCGCTGAAGAAAGAGCAACTCTATGTTGAATACCAGCCGCATTACTGTTTGAAACAACATGCTATTGTAGGGGCAGAAGCCTTAATCCGCTGGAATCATCCAAGTCTGGGGGTCATTTCCCCGGGTGAATTTATCAGCTATGCGGAGGAAGCAGGCATGCTCAACGGGTTGTTTTTCTGGGTATTTGAAGAGGTATGTAAACAGATAGCTCACAAGCAGGAACGGATGCTCAAAATTTCGATTAACTTGTCTGTCTATCAGCTCTTGCTTGATTCTCTGATCGTCGATATCTCAAATATTCTAAATCGGTACTCCATCTCGGCAACACAACTTACCTTGGAAATTACCGAGAATATTGAGATTTATACGGTTCGAAAGGTCAATGAAAAGCTTCACTTATTAAAAGAAATGGGATTCACGATTGCCTTAGATGATTTCGGAAATGGTTATTTCTCATTCTCAGATTTTATTAAACTGCCGATTGATTTTATTAAGCTTGACCGGGATTTCGTGTTTAGTTTATTGAAAAATAAAAAACACAAAGGCATGATTAGGCCGATTATTCATATGGCCCATAACCTGGATCTGCAGGTTATCATTGAAGGAATTGAGGATCCTATTCAGTTTGTGGAATGGGTGAACCTCGATTGTGATATTATTCAAGGTTATTTTATTAGCGAACCGATTTCGTATGAAGCGCTTAGTGTATCCGTTGCTGAAATAGAGGAAAGAATTGGATCTGGTTTTCTGAGTGAATGAAGGTTTTAAAGGACGGGTTATGATGAAGAGGACGTTAAAGGATGTATTCTATATTTTACTAGGGGCGCTCATTTTTGCATTAGGGGTCAATTATTTTACAATCCCCAATCATTTATCAGAGGGCGGCATTTTGGGGATAACGATTATTGCACACTATTTGTTTGATTGGTCGCCGGCTGTCGTCAATTTTGTACTGAATGTGGTGCTGCTGGCTGTTGGCTATAAATTTTTTGAGAAAAGAACATTTGTTTATACGCTGCTCTCGATTGCAGCCTGTTCGTTGTTTTTGTATGTAACAGAGGATTTCGGACATCAGGTAACCAAGGATACATTTTTGGCATCCATTTTTGCGGGCTTATTGGTCGGAGCTGGGTTGGGATTGATTTTTCGGACGGGGGGAACCTCAGGCGGTTCGACGATTCTAGCCAGATTGGCCAACCAATTGCTTGGCTGGAGCATAGGCAAAGGCATGCTGATTATAGATATTATCGTCGTGGTAGGTTCGATTTTTATCATTGGCTTAGAAAAAGCGATGTATACGCTGTTGATTGTTTTTATCGGGGCGAAGGCGATCGATTTCATTGTCGAGGGATTAGATGAGAAGGTTGCCGTGCTGATTATTTCGAATTTCCCTGAACAGGTATTGGCCAATATCACCAACCGGATGTCACGCGGATTAACGGTCCTTGACGGCCGCGGCGGCTACACCGGCCAGAACAGAGAAGTTCTTTACATCGTCATCAATAAGCAGGAAATCGTCCAGCTGAAAAGTATTATTAAAGAAACGGATGAACACGCATATGTCACCGTCCACAACGTCCATGAGATGATTGGGCATGGCTATAAGGCTAGTTAAACTGGTGCCTGACACCCATAATGGTGTCAGGCACTTTTCTATATTTTCGATACGCTTACCCGTCCTGAGAAGAAGGTGGCTCCGCCGCCCATATCGGCGATACGGTCGGGGGTTAGGGCGTTGACTAGCTGTTTTGAGTCAGCTGAATCAGCCCAAAGCCCTTGGGTGACCACTACTCCTTGCAGGACAGTGTCTCCGACTGCCGCCTTTAGCACGCATTCGCCGCGATCATTCCAGACTCGAACAAGATTCCCATCTTCAATCCCCGCTTTCAACGCATCCTGATGATTCATAAACACTTTTGGCTCTTTCTCCAACGTGATGTGCTTGTGGTTGTTGGAAAAAGTAGAGTTTAAGAAATTATGGTTTGGAGCTGGAACAAATTGATACGGATGGTCTCCATCATTTTTTAAAGGTACATAGGTTGGCAATGGAGGATACCCATCTGCTTTCATCTTCTGGGAAAATAATTCAATTTTTCCGCTTGCGGTTGGCAAGGTGCCAGGGAATATTGGTTTTACCCTGGCTTTCAAAAATGGCTGCTCCACTAAAGATTCATAATGAATTCCTTCCAAATAGGGATTGCTTGGGTGATCCAAAGCTTGTGCAATCATATCTGCTTCTGTCTCCTGGAAAAGTGCTTCTGTATAGCCCATCTCCTTCGCGAGCAATCGGAACACTTCGACATTAGATTTGGACTCAGCAAACGGTTTGATAACCGGCTGCTGCAGTTGAATATAATGATGCCAGTAAGAAGTGTAGATGTCTGTATTTTCGAAGGAGGATGTCGCTGGTAAAACGATATCCGCGTATTTGGCTGTTTCGGTTAAAAAGAGATCATGAACGACGGTAAACAAGTCTTCCCGTTCGAGTCCTTTTCTAACTTTATTCGCCTCAGGCGCAACCACGGCAGGATTGGCTCCATACACAAAGAGTGATTTTACTGGCGGGTCGAGTGAGAGTAATGTGTCGCCGAGTAAGTTCATGTTTATCACGCGAGTCTGTTTGTTTTGCAATAGTTCCGGTCGCTGCAAGTGAGCTGTATTTGAAGCAAGATAGGCCGAATTTCCTTTGATGGCGCCGCCGCCTTTGACAAGCCATTGACCGGTGAGTGCAGGCAGACAGGCGACTGTCCGGACGAACATCCCGCCATTGTCATGGTGCTGTGGTCCATTGCCGATCCGAATAAATGATGGTGATGTTTCACCGTACATCCGGGCCAGTTTGTAGATATCATCTACTGGGACACCTGTGATCGCCGAGACTGTGCTTGGGTCATACTGGATGACATGCTCACGCAGTTCCGCGTATCCGATCGTATACTCTTGTAAAAAGTTGTGGTTGACCAGGTTTTCGGCAAATAGGATGTGCATAATCCCCAGTGCGAGGGCACTGTCGGTGCCGGGCAAAATTGGAATAAACCAATCTGCTAATCTACCGGTTTGATTTTTGTGGACATCGATGACAATGATTTTCGCGCCGTTTTGTTTGCGGGCTTTTTGGGCGAGAGCGACTTGATGCATGTTGGTGCTCGCCGCATTAATTCCCCAAAAAATAAAAAGCTTGGAATGTATCGTATCCTCAGGGTCGATGCCGATGCTGCCACCCATTGTATATTTATAGCCTACAGAACCAGCTGCAGAACAGATTGTTTGATCTAAGCGGGAGGCACCAAGACGATGGAAAAAGCGGCGATCCATGCCCTCAGCATTAAGCCTGCCCATGTTCCCGTAAAAGCTGTATGGAAGGATGCTTTCCGGCCCGTCTGATTCGATCAGCACTCTCCAGCGGGTAGTAATGGTCTGAATCGCTTCTTCCCAGCTGATTTGTTCAAATTTGCCCTCGCCTTTGGGACCCATACGTTTCAGCGGATATTTCAAGCGGTTTTCGTCATAGATCCGTTCCGTCATATTCCGGACCTTATTGCAAATATGTCCTTTCGTAACCGGATGCTCTGGGTCGCCTTCCACTTTGATAATCTTCCCATTCTCCTTATGTAGCAGTAACCCGCACTGATCCGGACAATCAAGCGGACAAACCGCACGAAAAACCCCATCCCGTTCCTCTATAAAAGAAGCCATAGACTAGCCGATCTCCTTCCAAGTTTGGTTTATTGTTTGGTATTTTTGATGTTATTTTTAGTGTTATTTGTGGTGTCAGGCACCGTTCGTGGACAAATGTCTTTTTGTGGTGTCAGGTACCTTTTGTGGACAAACGTCCTTACCACAAGGACAGTGAACATCTCAAAGTTTTAATGGTTTTCTAATATTGCTACTATCATAACATCAAATTCGTTGGTATGAACAAATATGATATGCTAATTTTATAGGCCATTGAGAGGCGGGGATTTTTTATGAAGAAATGGAGAATGCTAGGATGGTTAATTTTATTGATTACATTATTGACTGCCTGTGCTAAAGAAATTCCCAACACCAACACGGAAAAAGACAATGTGATTGTGTTAAATAAAGAAACGATCATAGGATTGGAAAAGGGGATTCTAGTAGGAACTCCTTTCCGATTGGATAAAAAAATCCGCTTAGCAGATGTCGAAAAAGTTTGGGGTAAATATGAAGAAATGTTTGATCATGAGGATATCCATACATATGTTTAACGATAAAAAATCGCCAGGTCGTGATGGATGAAGAGGAATTAAAAACACTTTACATGTTTCACATCGAGATTGGAATCACAAGGGAAGAAATCTTACAGAAGATGGGCAATCCCACAGAAGGGAAAAAGACAGGGAAAACGCTTGTATATCAAAAAAAGGATTACCGAATCACCTTTCGAAACATCGATCGAAAAACTTGGAATTTAATCTTATATAAGGTTCCAAAAGAATAGTAAGCTTTTATATGGAATTCCAAATATCAATGGCGGTTACATTGAGAAATTCTCATTCATTGTGACCGCCATTTGTCCTTTGAACATTTATAGCATGGTATCAGAGTTTATAATTACTGCCCAAGCTGTTTAATTTGATCGAGGATGCTGCTGATGTCTTGGACGCTTTGGAAAATTTCAGAATTTTTAAGGATAGAAGGGTCGAGTAACCCACTCTTCATATTTTGTAAATATAGGTCAATTCCAGCAGCAAGTTTGGTGTTTTGGTCAACGAGTTGCTGGTGTAAGTCGGCTGCTATGTCTGGTGCTTGAAGTTTATTAAATGCATTGATCTCTTGTTTCATGTCCTGGAGCATTGTTTTAAGTTCTGCTGTGGCCTGCTGATCGCCAACCGCTTGTTGCGCAAGAGAGGGAGCATCATTTGCAAAGGCCGTCGCCTTGTCTAAATAGTCCTTTGCATCATTCACATATGTGAGCGTATCTTTCGCGTCATTTAACATGGAACAACCGCTCAGGAGCATGATAATAGTTGCGGCTAAAACAAAAACCTTCTTATTCATGTAAAAACCTCCGTTTTATTATTGGGGGGTGGAATTTGCTGCTTCATTTAGATGTTCGTCATGTTCTTTCCGCCTTCGTCCCCGAAAACCCCATCATCATAATATGGTGGAAAATTTGTTTCGTTTCTAATGCATAAGCCGTTTAGTGAGCTAATATGATTAAAAACAATATGAACTTGGTCTAGAAAATTACTCTTATCTAGGAAGTGAGACCTTAAACCATTGTTTCTATAAGTGAACAATTCTAAACGGTGTCAGGCACCATTGTTGATATTTTCATATTGTGTTTAGGATAAAGTCAAGATAGTAAGCACCCGGTAATCTCGTCACACGTAGGATATTCAAGAGAATAAACGGGGAGGTTTTACTATGTATCCGTACACGAATTACTATGATGCCTTATATAGACAAAATAATAAATTGATTCGAGAAGTTGAAAAAGCAATAAATGGTGAGTATAATGCCATCCATTGTTATACCCAATTAGCAAATTTGGCTCCCAATGAAAAGGAGAAAAGCCGAATCCTTGAAATTCGCAAAGATGAACTAAAGCACCATAAACAATTTGAACAAATTTATACTAAGTTAACCGGAAGAAAGCCGCAACAACAAAAGTTCGGTGAGGAATGTCCAAATGTGTATTTAGGAGGATTAGAGTTTGCCTTACAAGATGAGCAAACAACAGTGGACTTTTACATGGAAGTTGCTGATGGTACTGCTGATCCAACTATAAAAGAGGCATTTCGAAGAGCAGCCGCAGATGAGCAGAATCACGCGGTATGGTTTTTGTACTTTTATTCGAAAAATAAGTAATTAGTGTTAGGTTTCCCATCAAAAATTACACCCTTGTCTCTGAAGGCAAGGGTGTTTTTCATTGTGTTTTGTAATAGGTGAGAATTAATCCCTGCCACCGTCTCCGCCAGAGTCACCACCGGCATCTCCGCCCGAATCTCCGCCGGAATCGTCATTGTCATCATAGTTGTTTGTATCAGACTGGTAATCATTGCTATAAGATTTTTTTGGTCCTTTTCCAATACTAGGAAAAATAAAAAAGGCAGCGATTATTGCTAAAGTTCCAAAGAACTCTTGTACTCCAAAAATAAGATAAATTCCATAGACGAGAAGCAATCCGCCCAACAGCCATTGAATAATTCTTACCGCGTTCAGAGACAACCACCCCCAAATAGAAAGTAAGAAAAATAAAGCCATACAAAATAAATATTAGCACCTGGTACTCTTTATTCATGATTTTTAAGGTGCCGGTGTTATAAATGGTGTCAGGCACCAAACGTGGACATTTGTCCTTCTTAAGAGGACGGTAATAACTATATCGAATGTTTTCGAGGGTGTATTATATTTTGGCGGGATGTGCAGGATTTTGGGAGGGGATGTCGAATGTAATAGTGGTTTATATCTGCTTTTCCTGCCTCTTGGGGTAACTGTCTTTCCTACAACTCCCATTTTCTCCTCATCCCCATCTAAATTTTATCCCATTATTCTTTAAGGAGTGATTGCAATGGTTCGTGGTGTTCGCCTTTGGTTCAAAGGTGCGAGGTATCATGTTACAAGCAGAGGAATTAGAAGAAGCTCACTTTTTTTCGACAATGATGATTTTGAGAAGTACCTGGCCTTACTAAAAGAAACCAAAGAGAGATACCCCTTTAATCTTCACACCTACTGTTTGATGACCAATCATACCCATCTGCAGCTAGAAACGTTTGATACCCCTCTAAGTACGATCATGAAAAACCTCAATACTAAATTTGCCAAGTATATCAATAAAAAGTACGATTTCACCGGCCATGTGTTCGAAAAGCGATATGGTGCTGAACTCCTTAATTCTCCTGAATATGAGATTGACGTCAGTAAATACATACATTTAAATCCCACTTCAGCAGGTATGGTGGCAAATCCTGAGGATTATCCTTGGAGCAGCTGCCGGACCTATATCTTTGGTGAAAGCATCTCCTTAATTGACCCTCAACCACTTCTTTCCTATTTTCCCAATCCGCCATTACAACACTATGAAAATTATCTAAAATCAGTACCCACAGACAAGTTCTTTTGGGAAAATGGAAAAATTCATATGCTTGCTAAGGAGGATGTCACATGTGGGCTAAGGTAACGAGTATCGCCTTAAAAGGAATGGAGGGATATCGGGTACACGTTGAGGTTGGATCATATGTTGGGAACGATTCGTTTAAAATTGTCGGTCTGCCTGATGCGGCTGTGAAGGAAGCAAAGGAGCGAATCATTGCAGCACTTCGAACACTCGGTTATCATCTTTCAGGTCAGAAAATAACTATTAATCTATCACCAGCTGACCAAAAAAAATACGGATCTATGTTCGATTTACCGATGGCGATAGCTGTCCTGCAAAGTTTGCATGAACTAGAGGTAATGGTTTCTGAGGATACAGGTTTTCTAGGAGCATTATCGTTGGATGGATCTATTCAGCCTGTAGAAGGAATGCTCCCAGGGATCCTTGCTGCAAAGAGGCTTGGGATAAAAAAGCTTTATATCCCTTTTAATGAGGAACTGCCAGTATTAGAACTAGAACCGATGGAAATTATATATGTTTCTAGTTTACAGGAGGCGATCTCACATCTTTCAGGGCAATGGACTCCTCACTTTAAAAAAAGACTAGAGAATGAGGGATTTACCAGTATTACTTTTTTGGATATGCAGAAGATTATTGGTCATACAGAAGCGAAATATGCTTTAGAAGTAGCAGCGGCGGGAGAGCATCATGTTTTACTGACGGGGCCGCCTGGTTGTGGGAAAAGCATGTTAGCCGAATCTTTCCCATCCATTTTACCATCACTAACAAAAGAGTCGTTACTTGAGGTTATCAGCTTGTATCAACTCAGTCAAAACGCTTACCCCCATTCCAACATGCCGCCATTTCGAAATCCGCATCACTCAGCTTCAGGAGTTTCTATTATCGGGGGAGGACAATACCCAAAGCCAGGCGAAATATCGTTAGCACATCGTGGCGTTCTGTTTCTCGATGAAATCGGGGAGTTTTCGAAAAAAACATTAGATATGCTGCGGCAGCCATTAGAAAATGGGATGATTATGATTAGTAGGACCCATGCGACCATTACATACCCAGCATCGTTTATATTAGTAGCAGCGATGAATCCATGCCCATGTGGCTACGAGGGATCAAATACACATTATTGTACCTGTACAAAAAAGCAAATAATCGCATACCAAAATAGGCTTTCTGGGCCGCTCAGGGATCGGTTTGATATTAATCTGTCTTTAGGACCGATTGATTTTAACGCCGCAGTCAATAAAAAGGAAGGAGAGCTTTCAAAAATTGTCCGGGCGAGAGTGGAGGCCGTAAGGAACAGGCAATATGATCGATATGGAAGGGAGATATGCAACGGCAGAATCCCCTATGAAATGCTATTAAGCAAAAGTCCCCTAAAGGATGAACAACAATCGACATTGCAGCGAATCGCAATAAAGAGGAATTGGAGTAATCGGACACAAATCAAAATCACCCGTCTCGCTCGAACCATCTCTGATCTGCAAGCAAGCCGCGATATAACCGACCAAAGTATATTGGACGCCATTAAGTTGAATGAAGTGTGAATGAGGTTCGTGGTGTCAGGCACCGTCCGTGGACAAAATTGCTATATTGTCCACGTGGAGAGTACAGTGTAGTTATTTCTTCAATCTTACTCTAATGTTGTCCCAATGTGCCCAAAAAATGAGAGCTAGAATCCCAACTACAATAGCACAGTTGATCCAATCATCATGCATGATGAATAGAAAAGCTGGTATGAAAAGGAATGCTCCCAATCCGGAAAAGGTGACACTCTTTGTAAAGGGATAAAAGACAAGAAATGCCACGATAATTACTGGAACAAGAAGTGGTTCGAACATGATCATCCCGCCAATAAAGGTTGAGATCCCTTTTCCGCCCTTAAAGTTCAACGTAATAGGTTTCAAATGTCCTAAAATACCCAAGCCTAGACCTACAAGTTGAAGGGGTGAAGAAAATCCGATATAGCGGGCGAGCAATATGATGAGTACACCTTTAAGGGCATCGCCTAAAAATATCAACACAAACGCCATCTTACCATGTAGTCGCCCGGCATTCCTAGCCCCGACATTGCCACTCCCTTCCCGGCGGATATCTTGATGATAGAGAGTTTTCGTTATCAGAAATCCAAACATGATACTCCCAATTAAATAGGATAAAACGAGATAAAAATAAATCATGGGGCATCACCACCTAAATAAATTTGGGTGTCAGGCACCATNNACATGGTGCCTGACACCAACCAGCGTACTCCTATATAAATAATAGCAGGCTTAGGGCTATTACGGCCATCCCGCCGATTAGTCTGTAGGTGGATAGGTGTGCTCATCGTATCTCTTGGCTGCAGGCAAAAGTTCATCTAGGGAGATGAAGACCATGATTCCTGCCACCGATGCGAATATAATCCCGAACATGATGTCGTGACACCTGCAGAGAATCCGAGAGTTATGGATAAAAATTTAGTATTGTATGTGAGGTAAAGAAGGCCAGAACGATGCCAATTCCAGTGGCAATTCCAGTAGCAAGCCCTGCAAATAATGTTAATCCAAAGGCTAATAACAGATCTTCAGACACTTGCAATCACTCCTAAATGAAATCAATCTCGTATTATAGAAATGGGGACGTAGTCTCGACTACACCCCCATTTTTTTAGTTATCTCAGTATATTGGTGTCAGGCACCAGATTATACCTCGTCTTTTTTCTGCTTCTTCTGTGCTTCTTGGAGGGCGAGGAGGATATCTTGAACGTCGATTTTTCCATCATTATTTAGGTCTGTAAGTGTATTTTCAGGCGCAGGAGGTGTTACCGGTGTCTGGTTTGGAGCTGGTAAGACCGCTGCCGCTTGCTGTTTCGGTCTAAAAGCAAACGTGAACAACAAGAGGATGATTATGATTACTCCGGAAACGCCATCTACAATGTAGAAGATTGTAGCGTAATCAGACCAGAGCCTCTTACTGCTGCCCATCTTTTTCTCAGAGTTTGCGATATATTGTTTGATCTCGGAATGATTTGGATAGATCCGTTGAACCGCCTCGAATTTTTCTAACGCATGCTTATAATAGCCGCCCCAGTAAAGGTTAAGTCCCTCTTGATAAAGTTTATCCGTGTCACTCTTTGCATTTTTCGCCCCAGCTTGATTGACAAATTCTTTAACGGTATTGACCGGCACGGCAAAGTTAAAGCCTTGGACTTCTTGACCGTTTACCGTGTCGCCCCGAAAGGTGAGCAGGCCAATGATTTCACCCTTTTGATTGATGACTGGTCCGCCGCTATTCCCGTGTGTAGCCGCAGCGTTAATTTGGATGACCGGGCTTCCTTGTTCTGTCTTTTTAGAGGTTGCCGAGATTTGCCCTGCATTCATCGAAGATACTAACGATGAATCGGGAGATAATAGATCCGAATCGGCAGCCGCCGGATATCCGCTGACCCAAATATTATCTTGATTCTGGATGTTATCAGAATCTCCGAGCGGTAAGGTAGGAAGGTTTTTGCCTTCAATTTTGAGAACCGCTACGTCTTTTCCCTCATTAATAGGAGCACCGTAGCTTTTCACTTCACCATCAAGCACATCCCCACTTGGTAAAACGACTTTTAGCACCTTTTGAATCCCCGAATATTGCGTGTATTGGACCATATACTTATAGGCAGTTTCATAGTCTACCTTAAAATAGTCTGCGATTACCGTAACTAATTGTTCAAATGCAGCATTGGCAATCTCCTCATCTTCCTGTTGAGTCGCTTCCACCACGTGCGCATTTGTGACGATATAGCCGTTCGAGCTAATAATGGCCCCTGAACCTGAGCCGCCCACTACGGATTGGTTATCTAGCTTTTCTAATATGGCGATAACTTCAGGATCATAGGGGTTATTAAACTGCCATTGCACAACAGCATAATCAATGATTCGGACGACTGCGGGCTTTGAATATTCCGCGAGCTTTTGGGCTTGAGCAATTTTCCCTGCTGCTGGTTTGAGATTAATTAGGAAAATAGAAGCCACCATGACAGCGATAAGCAGCAAGCTGATAGGTATGGTAATAAGGGCTCTTTTTTTCAAAATAAAATTCACTCCTAGGTTGGATATTTTAAAAATTATCTCTGCAATATATTCGAACTTGGGAGAAAAGTAATATTGTACATGTAAAATTTTTCAATAATAACAGTGTGTTATTGAAAGATAAGGAAATTTGGTGACAGACAGCGGGGTTTGCTTTTTCAAAAATGAGTAATCTTTGGTATCATGTTTGTAAATGAAAATTATATTGGAATGAAGAGATAGTTGGAGGCCGCGATGGAGAATCAATTGAAGGTAATGACTGTGTTTGGAACGAGACCGGAAGCGATAAAAATGGCTCCCTTGGTAAAAGAATTAGGGAAGTACCCTGATAAAATTAAACCGATTGTGACGGTAACGGCGCAGCACCGTGAAATGCTGGATCAGGTGTTGCAAATTTTTGAAATTACACCCGATTATGACTTAAATATAATGAAGGAACGGCAAACCTTGCTAGAAGTAACAACCAGGAGTTTAGAGGGACTCAATCAAGTTCTTGCTAATGTCAAGCCAGATATTGTCCTGGTCCATGGTGATACGACGACCACGTTTGTCGCTAGTTTGGCTGCATTCTATCATTCCATTCCAATTGGACATGTGGAAGCTGGACTCCGGACTCATAATAAATATTCTCCATACCCTGAGGAAATGAACCGCCAGTTGACGGGAGTATTGGCTGATCTTCACTTTTCGCCAACCCCTCAATCAAAACGGAACCTTTTGGTGGAAAATAAAAGAGAAGGGTCCATATATATCACGGGAAACACGGCCATTGATGCACTAAAAACAACGGTAAAGGAAAATTACTCTCATCCTGTTTTAGATCGCCTTGGGAACGATAGGTTGATTCTAATGACGGCCCACCGCAGGGAAAACACTGGTGAACCAATGGAAAACATGTTCCGAGCCATTTGCCGTTTGGTTGAAAAGCATGAGGATGTGCAGGTGGTTTATCCGGTCCATATGAATCCAGTGGTTCGTGAAATCGCTAATCGTGTGCTGGGTCAAAACGATCGAATTCATCTGATCGAGCCGTTAGATGTGATTGATTTCCATAACTTTGCCTCAAGGTCCTACTTGATTTTGACGGATTCTGGCGGTGTACAGGAAGAGGCGCCATCCTTGGGAGTACCGGTGTTGGTTTTACGTGATACCACCGAGCGCCCAGAGGGGATAGAAGCAGGCACTCTTAAACTAGCTGGAACAGATGAGGAAACAATCTTTGGACTGGCAGATGAACTGTTGTCAGACCCAGCAGCACATGACAAAATGGCTCACGCCTCCAACCCTTATGGAGATGGTTACGCCTCCGAACGAATCGTCAAAGCCATCCTCCACCACTTCCGAAAAGAAGAACGACCATCGGACTTAGGGGAATAGTTTGTGGAGGGTGAGTTGGGTGGTGTCTGTTTGGTGTCACTGTTAGTTGTCACTGTTTGGCGTCACTGTTTGGTGTCAGGCACCACACGTGGACAGTTTTGATGTTTTGTCCATTTGAGGTGGACGGTGGGAGTTTAATTTGAACCTCTTGTCTCAGTAGGCAAGGGGTGTTTGTTTTTGAATGAGATGTTAAGGAGATGTGATTAAATGAAGTTGAATAAGATTCACCATGTTGCGGTGATTTGTTCGGATTATGAAAAATCAAAGGATTTTTATGTGCGAATCCTTGGGCTTACTCCTGTGAACGAAGTTTATCGGGAGGAAAGAGATTCGTATAAACTTGATTTAGAGGTAAACGGTCAATATCAAATCGAGTTATTTTCTTTTCCAAACCCGCCTGAGCGGCCAAGTTATCCTGAAGCCGCTGGATTAAGGCATCTTGCCTTTGAGGTAGATGACATTGAAGAAGCAGTTCATTATATGAAGATTCATCAAGTGGATGTGGAAGACGTACGTGTGGACCCCGTAACTAATAAGAAGTTCACTTTCTTCGCCGACCCAGATGGGCTGCCGATAGAACTTTACGAGCGGTAGTATAAATGATCTCTTCTTGAATGTACAAGCCAAATAAAAACCAAAAAGAGCAAGCCCCGATTTATTGTGGTCTTGCTCTTTTTACTGTCCACTCCACGCATAAAAAATGATGCAACTGTCCACGACCGGTGCCTGACACCATCACAAACTAGGAAGGCCGTATTCTTCCAGAGACCATGATCCGTATCCACTATAATTGTAACCAGGTTTAGGCTGGAACTGTCCGTACAAGTTCTTATTTGGTCCTGGGCCTGTGTAACTTAGAGTACTAGTTTGAGGGTATCCTAAGCCTCCACCAAGGCTTGGCCCAAATCCTTGAATAGGTGCACCGGCGAATCCGCCAAATCCAGGAAAACCGCCATAACCATATCCTCCTGGTTTAGCTCCATTCGCAAATCCAGCTCCTCCTAAATAACCCAATCCAAGCCCAAGCAAGCTAGATCCTAATGACCCAAGGTTAAAATTAAAACCTGAATGCCCACCGTGTCCACCATGATGGTGTTGTCCATTATGATGGTGCTGTCCGCCATGGTGGTGCATCCCAACATTATGATGGTGCATCCCGCCATTATGATGATGTTGTCCACCATGATATTGTCTCTGAAGGTTCAACTGGTGTAGTTCATTATGATATTCAATAGGCATATAATAAGGATTAAACATATTATTCTCCTCTCTCCTCATTATCGTATCTATCCTATGCATCTGAACATCTAACTCCTGGGCAGATGCCTACATAATTGAGATTATCCATGTAGCAACTGTAAATTTGAAGGAAAGCGCAAGTGTCCGCGTGAAATGGACAAATGGCGTGATCTGTCTACGGGCGGTGCCTGACACCTCAAAACATGACACCTCAAAATACCACCCAATGAAACTAGACGAAAACTAAAAAATACGTCTCAGGTCCTAGATTTCTTTCCGTTTGAGGTCTATGGCGGGGAGGAGTTTTTTCGTGTATTGTGGAAGTAGTAAATGGAAATAATTTTCTTTTAGTTGGATTTTTTGAGGGAAATGAAACATTCCATTGCATTCATTCGTAGGAATATAAAGATGTCTTAAGTCAGGAGTCGATTAAATATGAACCAGATCTTGTCGTTTCTTATCCGCTCATTGGTAGCCGTGCCTGTTACTGTGCTAACTTGGCTTATCAGCTATTTTCCTTTCGACCAGACATTTTGGCCGTCAACGGGGATAGCGATAACCACAGGGATTCTTACCCATTTCATTCTTGCCATTGTTATGAATACCCGCTTCTTAAAAAAGCATCAGATATCAAGAAAAGAATATCGCTACATTCGGAAGAACCTAATGGAAGCTAAACAAAAAATCAATCGCTTGAATAAAAATCTATTCACCATCCGTGATATTTCATCTGTAAAACAACGGATTGATCTCCTTAGAATTACAAAAAAAATACACAAGATGACCACGAAAGAACCAAAGCGTTTTTACCAAGCGGAGCAGTTTTATTTTTCTCATTTAGACTCCATTGTTGAACTTACTGAAAAATATAGCTTTTTATCCTCGCAGCCGAAAAGGAACATGGAGATGGGTCAATCCCTCATCGAGACCCGTCATACTCTCGATGAACTAACAAAGGTAGTGGAGGAAGATTTATACAAAGTGATATCTGATGACATCGATCACTTGAATTTTGAAATTGACGTCGCAAAGCATACCCTCAATAAGCAAAAGGACGCTAAATTCCCTGAAGAAAATAGGTGGCTAAAATGAACGAAAACAACCCAATTCAACCAAGTAAAACTGGAAATTTATTAGATGATATCCTTGCTGACCCATTTGGGGATAAACTGGATGCGGCAAAAACGCCAATCCAGCACTCTAGCGAACCAAAACCGGTTAAATTAATCGATGTAATCCCGGAAGAACATCGTGCAAAGGCTTATCAAATTGCAGAGCAAATCGATCCGACTAATCATCAGTCGATGATTCAATATGGTACCCAAGCCCAAGGAAAACTCCTGTCATTCTCACATACGATGCTCGAACATGTGCAGAAACAGGATGTGGGTGAAATTGGGCAAATCATTAGTGACTTAATGAAGAGACTCGATGAAGTGAATCCCGATGATTTGAAGGATGGGAAACCATCCTTATTTGCTCGTATGTTTGGAAAAATTTCAGGATCGATTCAAGAAGTGCTTTCTAAATACCAAAAAACGGGCGCCCAAATTGACCGAATTAGTGTAAAACTAGACCGGAGCAAAAATGTCCTCATGTCCGATATCAAATTGCTCGAACAGTTATATGAGACGAATAAAGAATATTTTCATGCTCTTAATGTCTATATTGCCGCTGGGGAAATAAAGCTGGAGGAAATGCAGGAAAAGACGATTCCACAGCTGAAAGAAGCAGCGGAACTAACCAATGATCAAATGAAGTTTCAAGATGTTAACGATATGATCCAATTTGCTGATCGGTTAGATAAGCGGCTTCATGATTTGAAATTAAGCCGGGAAATTACCATTCAAAGTGCACCGCAGATTCGTTTAATCCAAAATACGAATCAGGCGCTTGTGGAAAAAATCCAATCTTCAATCATGACGGCGATTCCGTTATGGAAAAATCAAGTGGCGATTGCGTTGACATTAATCCGCCAACGTCATGCCGTCGAGGCGCAAAAGCAGGTTTCCAAAACAACCAATGAACTTTTGTTGAAAAATGCTGAAATGCTAAAAACCAATACGATCGAGACGGCGAAAGAAAACGAACGAGGTATCGTCGATATTGAAACCTTGAAGAAAACCCAGGAAAGCCTGATCACAACACTCGAAGAAACGATGCGAATCCAAGAGGAAGGCCGCCAAAAGCGCCGCCTAGCCGAACAGGAACTGGCATCGATGGAAAACGACCTTCGCTTAAAATTACTAGAGATCAAAGGGAAATAAATAAGTAAGCCCTCGCTGCAACAAGTGCAAGCGAGGGCTTTTTAGGGTGTCAGGCACCAGTCAAATCAGTTATTCACAACAGTTGAATCAACATATTCTTCGAGTGTGATGCCGCGGCTCATGATTTCTTTAGCGATTGCTTTTCCAACGTAGCGCAAATGCCATGGTTCGTATTGGTAGCCAGTGATTTCGTCTTTACCTTTAGGGTAGCGGATAATAAAGCCGTATTCTTCAGCATGATCCTGAAGCCAGATCGCCTCTTTTGTTCCTTCGAAGCAGTCTTCGGCGGCACATTTGCCATCACCGCCCGTCACATCAATGGCGAGGCCGGTTTCATGCTCGCTCGTTCCAGGTACGGCACTATATTTTCTTGCCGCCTCATACCCATCTTGATTGGCATAATAATTAAACAATGCTGCTTGGGAAGCATGGGACCTGTAGGCAGAAACACCTAACAGATTCACGCCCTGTTTTTTTGCACCTGCAAATAATTTTTCAATAGCTGCTCCTGCATCGGCCCTCATTTGTCGCTTTTCAGCTTTCTGTTTAAATGTAAAAGGAATGTCAGGATAAATTAAATCACGGGGATGATAATCATCTGGCAGTTTATTGGTCTTATTAACAAGAACAGGTATAACCTCTGGGGAGGAAACCTCCTGGTTGTTTGCTTCGGCTCGGTGCTTTTCATCAACAGAAACTTCATTTTTTGTCAAGTTCCCTTCATCCTGAAAAAACTGATATCTTCCACTACAACCTGCTAAAGAAAGTGCAATCACCATAAGATACAAGAAAACGAAACGTATTTTTATCATCATTAACTTCCTTTGCTTAAAAATTCTCTCCAGTAACATCATGGACAGGAACAAGAACTTTAAAACGTCTTTTTAAACTCTGACCACTACGTGTGTGAATTTTAAGATGGAAGCCAATCTAGCAATTAGTTTTCAAAAAGTTACAACTATTCATAGAGTGTGGGTCCAAAGACACTTTCCTTTTATATAACAGTTGCTTATATTCTAAATAAACACATAAATCGTACGAAACGGCAAAGCCATTGAAAAGTGGTGACGCAAAACTACAGGGGCTAAGGTTTTAATAA
>NZ_JBALOS010000177.1:20911-23098 GCF_036962765.1 Neobacillus drentensis | reverse complement strand
CTCTTCCATTTTGTCCTCCTAAATTTGCATTTACAAAACATTGTCTATTATATCATAATTTGTAAGTTTTTTTGTTAATTTGTCAAATTAATTATTACAATTATTACGTTATCTTAATAATTATTACAACTACGTTATCTTATAAATTATTACTTTATCTATTAAACACCCTTTTTACATTAATTTGAAGGGAGATTACAATATTGGTAGTAATTCTCAATTTTTGTGAATTACTTCACATACCATAAAAGGCCCAGCAACTATCAAGATTACCAGATATTAAAGAAACAGGCAAACCCCCTTTTCTCGAGCTTGCCTGTTGTATATTTATTAGGCGACGTTCCTTTCACACTTAATCCATTTCCTTTAAGATCCCCCTGTAAAACCACACACTAAACCCGCGGGTCACCATAAAGGTCAAAAATAGAGAAATCCATGTACAATACCAGGTCCAGTGGAGATACTCAATTAAGTCTGTATATTTTTCGATAAATATTTCGGGAACAGTCAGTGCGGTACAGTAGGAAGCAAAGTACAGGAACTTTATGAACATGCTTTGGGTGTACGGATAAAACACATTAAAGATGCCAGCAACAGCTGGATATACAAAAAACTCATAGGTAAAACTAGCACGGTTGACATCAGCAAATAACCTGACTGGATAGGTGATCAGCCCATATTCAACGACTATTAAACCAAGAATCCAGGTGATGGCCTGAGTAAATAAAAAGGCGGTTACGGCTAAACGGATTTTATTTTTTGGAATGATTAACAGCAGCCCCAAAGTCAATACCCAAACGGCGAGTAATATCCACCATTCTAGTTTCATTTAGCAGCCTCCTGATCCTGGCGAAAATACTCCTTGTCTTTAAAAAACCATTGATAAATCACGTTGGTCGCGGCAAAGATACAAAAGAAATCCAGCCAGGTAAAATACCAGGCATAGTGGACGTATTCGACCAGATTTGTGTAATTCACCAACATTTGATCATAAATGGCGATGGCCAAACTCCAAACGGACAAGTAGATCAGACGAGTCCAAATTGAACGCTCTGGCTCATAGACGAGATAAAACCCGGAAAGAAGCGGGTAAAAGAAATACTCCGTGGTAACAAGCAAATCGTTCGCTTTCGGAAATTCACGAACCGGAAAGGCAAGCAAGTTCAATTCGACATGCACCAGTGAATTCAGCCACAAAAGCGCCTGACAGATAAGGAGCCCAATTAGCACCTTTCTGTACCGATGTTGCGGCGTGACGAACATAAAGGCAATTACACCAATGACCCACATAAGAATAATACATACGTAATCGACTGACATCCCTATACCTCGCTTATGTAGTTACTGCTGATTGGTTTTGATCGGCACACCCTATTACTTAATTGAAACGTTAAAGTAATGAAGGAGAAACACAATGATAACAATCGAGATCCCATAGGTAAGAAACGGTCTTGAAAAATGAAGACGGATCATCGTGTACATGGTGGAATAAAAGAATGGTTCCATCCAATAATCATAGCCATTATTTAGAATCAACCGATTCATTTTGTAAAAAGGATATTCGACGATAAGCGAACCAACTACCCATTTAAGAATATAGCCCACTTGCTTCCCCTTTGACTTGGAAAATGGATAATGGCTCAAAAATAGTAAGACGATTGCTGGGAGGTTGATAAAGGTATAAATTAAATCCACAAAAGTATGTGATTTCGGCAATAGATCCGGGTTATGTTTCCAAAGCAAGTGATCCTTGCACAGCAAATTGTAAAGTAAGTTACAAGTACTCACATAATAAATGGTTAGAATGTATTTTTGCCAATGACGCCAATCACCCTTCCAAAACGCCATCATAATTAGGAGTACGGTTAACAATGCATGCATAGCTCTCCTCCAATGGATTGGTGAGATGAAAAGCTTAATTGCGGGTTCGCTCAACCTTAAATTCCCCCTAAAAAGAGAAAAATAACCATTTCTTGCAGAATGGAGGCAAGCGAAAAGGCTGACCCGTTTCGAGTCAGCCTTTCGTTTATTTAATCCTTACACCGCTCGAGTTAAAGTAATATCGTTTCCCGTTAATCTTTTCCCAACCGGTCTGCATGATCCCAGATGAGTTAAAGTAATATTGTTTACTGCCAAGTTTTAGCCAGCCGGTTTTCATTGTCCCGTCACTGTTAAAGTAGTACTTCT
>NZ_JBALOS010000177.1:11598-20764 GCF_036962765.1 Neobacillus drentensis | reverse complement strand
CTGTTTTCATTGTACCGTCGCTGTTAAAGTAGTACTTCTTGCTGCTGAGGGTTGCCCAGCCTGTTTTCATCGTGCCGTCGCAGTTGAAGTAGTACTTCTTGCTGCTGAGTGTGATCCAGCCTGTCTTCATGACGCCATCGCTTGCAAAGTAATACTTTTTCGTACCAATTAGCACGATTCCGGTGCGGCGCACACCATCCGAACCAAAATAGTACTTTTTCGAATTAAGTGTTAACCAATTCGTTTGCATTTCGCCGTTTTGATTAAAGTAATAGACCTTCGAACTGATGGTTCGGAATCTGTTTGTTCTCAACTTGCCGTCACTTTCGAAATAGTAGCGTTTGCCGTCTAATGAAAGCCAGCCTACCGTCATGATCCCTGTGGTTGGATGGTAGTAGTATTTGCTGCCCTCTGCATCGACATACCAGCCAATTGGTGTCTTCCATTTTACAACCGCAAGCACCATTTCACTCCTATTCCCGCTTTGATCAATCGCCTGGATAAACACAGAATGATTCAACGGCTGCTGGGGAATAGGTATAGAAAAGTACCCTTTATCGTCCGTCTCGCCCATATAGGTCTTATCTAAAATAATCACTTTTACGGTAATGTTCGGCTCAGTCATCCCTGTTACAGCAGTCGAAATGATATTGATCTCATCCACTGTTGGCGCAGGTGGCGAAGTCGTATCAATTTCTAACACTTCGACGGTTTTACTGTTCATGTTGCCTGCCAGGTCAATCGCTTTCACTTCAAGGATGATGCCCTTTGATTGCGCCGGAATTGTGATACTAAATGTTCCGTCTGCTGCCACTCCATCGGCGATGATTTCTCCGTTTTTTAATACCTGAATGGTTGCACCAGGTTCAGACGTTCCCTTTACAGTAGGGTTTGTCGTGGTTGGTGGGAAGACAAAGTCTAATGTGAGTATTGGTGCTGTATTATCTTTGACCGTTAGTACTAGGTCCTCACTGCGATTTTTGGCATTGTCGAAAGCTGCGACTATTACTTGTGTACCTGCTTTGATTGGTGTTGACCAATCAAGAGTAAACACACCATCCGTGCCAGTTTTAACAGAGCCGATTAGCTTGCCTTCAGCTAGCATTTCCACCGTCGTTCCTGGCTCAGCTTTTCCGGAAAGCGTTAGGGCCTGGTCATCTAGTTCCGCACCTAGTTCGGGCTTAGCTGGTGGAGTGCCATCTTGGACTGTTACTTTTGCAGGCGCGCTAACATTTTTCGCAGCATCCGTAGCTGTTAGTTCAATCATCGTACCCGCGGGTTGTTTACTGATTGGAATGCTGAAGTTTCCGGTGTCATCTGCTGTTCCGGTTACGATTGTGCTATTTATTTTTACCGTAATCACTGCGTTTGCTTCTGCTGTCCCGCTTACTTCTGTGCTTTGATCTGCGATTGGATTGACGTTGGGTTCGCTTGGTGCCGTTTCATCTTGAACAGTTACCGTTGTTTCACTCGTCCGCATAAAACTATCTGTTATGCTTATCGTTAGATCCGCCCCTGCCTTTTGAACTGGGATGGGAATTTCAAACGTTCCGTCCGTCTTTGACAGGCCATCCTTGATAACGGTACCATCTTTCAAAATTTTGACCGTTGCCTCGGCATCTGTTGTACCAGTTACGATTTCGGTCTTGTCTGAGATTGAATTTACCTGGGGAGCTAGCAACGCACCCATTGGATATCCATTCGCAAATGGTTTGTAGGCGTATGGTTGGTAATGGAGTCGATCCCCATAACCTAGATCACTGCCATCGTAAATCGAACGATTCACTAACGTCGGATCGGTCGTACCCCAATAGTTATTCGTCCCATCAGCGTCCCACCCCGGTGATGGTCCATCCATCTTCACCGCAAGTCGAACGGTGCCAAAAAAGTTATTTTCATTAATTGTAATGGGGGCTTTACTCGTATCCCTGCGGCTGACCTCAACATCCGTATAGCCAGTGCCATTATTGATAAATGTATTCCCTTTCACGCTCAAGCTGCCGGGTTTCGGACCTGTCGATGTAAACCCGATTTTGGATTGGTCGTGGAAGAAACTATTATGAATCGTCACGAAGGTCCCACTAAGGGAGAGCCTCCCCTTTGAAAATTCACTATTTGTCACCGTCAACGTCAGGTCTTGAATGTCCATGTTGGTATTGCTCACCATGGTATGGTCCAACTCCATCGACGCCTCTTTGGTCCAAGTCGTCCAGGCACTAATATACATGCCCTCCATTTTAATTGGCTCTTCGGACGTACCAAGTGCCTTCATCTTGCCATTTACTGTGAACCCGTTTCCAGTCCCCGGCTTACTGATCAACTCGACCCCGGGCTCAATCGTCAATGTGGCATTTTTGCCAATCTCAATCATCCCGTTAATATAATACGGTGATCCTGACTTTGTGAAGGTCGTATTTTCTGTGATATAGGTCTTTACCACGGTTCCCTCCGCAAATGCCGGCGAATGAACCGAGGCCAGCATAAACAAACCTGGGAGCGCAGCACAAATTGCCGCACGCTGCAGTAATTTTCGCATCCTTCTTTTCCCCTTTAATAGTATCCTAGTTTAAATATAGTAACCTGTTTTTAAAAATTGTAATATAGGCCATTTTGTGGAATTTAGTTTGTTAGATGGAAACGTTATCAATATTATTATCACTATATAATAGAAGAAACTAGGTTATTCGAGAACTTGAGGACGGTTCTGGTGGTTGCATTCATTCCAACAATAATCTTGAGAGCCGTCCCTATAGCTTTCCAAATTTTTTATAATTCCGACTTGACCGATTGGAATAATATAATTATAGTATTCTTATTATATAAAATAATATTTATAGGGGGATTATTATGGATACTATCTTGATTATCATTAATATTGCCGTTTTCCTACTGCTTGTCCTAGGATTGTTCGCGATGCAGAAAAAGCATGTTTCTTTTTCTAAGCGTGTTTTTACTGCACTAGGTTTGGGTATTGTATATGGATTTATCATTCATTTCATTTATGGGACAACGTCCAACATTACGGTAAAGTCGATCGATTGGTTTAATATCGTTGGAACGGGGTATGTAAAACTATTGCAAATGGTTGTCATGCCTCTTGTGTTTATTTCGATTGTTGGAGCATTTACGAAATTAAAGTTGACTAAAAATATTGGAAAAATTAGTTTCCTTGTGATTGGAATTCTTCTTGGGACGACAGCTATTTCTGCAGCAATTGGAATTGGTTCAGCGCTAGGATTTAGCCTGGATGGAATTCAATTAAATCAAGGGGATGCAGAAGCAGCTCGAAATGCTGAATTAGAACAAAAAGTAGTTGGCGTTCAAGACATGACGATTCCACAGCAAATCATCGAGTTATTTCCAAGTAATCCATTTCAAGATCTAACGGGTGCCCGTCCAACCTCTACTATTGCCGTCGTTATTTTTGCCGCGATTGTCGGTATGGCATACCTTGGAGTAAAGAGAAAAGATCCTGAACACGGGGAATTTTTCGCCAAAATCATTGATACTTTTTACGCGATTATCATGAGGGTCGTCACACTTATTCTTCGTCTGACTCCATATGGTGTACTTGCGTTAATTACGAAAGTGATGGCGATGAGCGACTATGCAGCGATTGCGAAATTAGGGAAGTTTGTCATTGCATCCTATGTGGCATTAATTGCTATGTTTGTCGTGCATCTGCTGCTCCTCTTACTTGCTAAATTAAGTCCTGTAAACTATGTGAAAAAAGCATTGCCTGCACTAACGTTCGCCTTTACTTCTCGTACAAGTGCTGGAACATTACCTTTAAATATACAAACACAAACGAAAGACTTTGGGGTATCGGAAGGGATCGCTAACTTTGCCGCATCTTTCGGACTTTCCATCGGCCAAAACGGATGTGCTGGTATTTACCCAGCTATGCTAGCCGTCATGGTTGCGCCATCTGCAGGCATCAATCCGTTAAGCCCATCCTTTATTATTACTCTTATTCTAGTAGTGGCGATTAGTTCATTTGGAGTTGCAGGTGTTGGCGGTGGAGCCACATTTGCCGCATTGATTGTTCTATCCGTATTAAACCTGCCAATTGCCATTGTAGGACTGCTAATTTCTGTTGAACCTTTAATTGATATGGGACGTACAGCCTTGAATGTTAGCGGAAGCATGACCGCCGGCGTGCTGACTGGTAAGATCACAGGCGAATTAGAAAATGAAGTATACCAACAGCCTAGAGTAATAGAAGCTTAATAAAATGTACTGGATAGCCTTACAAGGGCTATCCTTTTTTTGTTTATAGACCATGAGTAGACTACGGGGACGGTTCTGGTGGTTACTTTCACCTTAAAAAATAGCCATGGAAGCGTCCCTGTGTTATTTTGAGCTGCTCGTGAGACCTCTCGATACAGCACTTTTTCGGCCAAAGACCTACTAAACTATTAATTTCGATGGATTCGCAAATAAATCGTGCGGTTTCGCAAACAAATGCTCTCGTTTCGCAAATAACAGCCAAATTTCCGCAAATAAACTATCTCTTTTTACGAAAATGCGGCTAAAAACAGGGATATTAGGCCACCTAACTAGCTTATCAGCGAATATAACCATTTTATCAGCGGAAATCACATTTTTATCAGCGATTCTGACCATTTTATCAGCGGAAAACAAACTTTTATCAGCGAATCTAGCATTTTATTAAATTGGTCCGCTATTTAGTTATTAATTCATAAACTTTTTTCAGGTTTTCTTTAAAATATGTAGTGAAGTACCAGTCTTGATACGCTTTTGGCACTAAAATATCATCAATGCTTCTCTTGCATTGAACGGCTTCCGCCACCAGTGCCATTATATCGTTTATGTAACCCTTCACCTCATGAAGCTCTTCCATTGTGCAAACTTCGCCATGCCCCGGTATGATATTAACAATATCCAGTTGTTCGACCCGCTCTAAAATAGTTAACCATTCCTGGGGATTTGCATTAAACATTACTGGATGATGCTTCGAGAGCACTAGATCTCCCATTACAGCAATTTTTTCTTCAGGCAAGTACACAAATGCGTCACTTGGAGTGTGACCTCCTCCATACGTGATAAGCTGCACGGTCCGCTCACTACCATAAATACTCATCTGTTGATCAAAAGTGATTGTTGGTAGTATATATTCCAATTTGGGGAGTATTCTCATGTACTCACGATCACTCGCAACCTCCCATTGCATTTCCTTTTTTAGCTTTTCGTCGGTCTCTTGTTGTATTTTCTCCTCGAATTCATCGATTGCTTGATAAATTGGTTCCGGGTTTGTCAACTGCTGGTGTAACCTGTTTTGTCCAAAGGTAGCCATAATTTCACGGGTAGTAGCTGTAGAAATTATTTGTGCGTTGGGGCTAAACACTTGATTCCCACTCGTATGGTCACTGTGCCAATGTGTGTTGATGACATGGGAAACTGAATTTCCAGTGAGGTGTATGGCTGCTGCCTGCAAATCCTCCGCTGCTTGTATTGTCGTAAAGGTATCGACCACCAGCGTTGAATCCCCTAGATCAATGATGGCTGCATTCCCTAGGGAGCCTGTTCCAGGAATAGAAATTGCGGCAAATACCCCTTCAGTGACTTGATTCAGCCTGAAATGTTTCGATCCCTTGAATGTTTCCATTCTATTTTTCATTCGTTATCACTCCTCCCAAAGATTTGACGATTTTTTAATAGTGAAGTTTCACTGAGACCACGGAGACGGTTCTAGTGGCCACATTAACCTAGTAAAAAAACCACCAGAACCATCCCTGTGGTACATCGCCTTTCCAGATGGAAAGTATGTTGTACCAAGTGATGGACCACCTAGAATCCGATTCCGTGATGCTCTGCAAGGAAAATATTGAAATATGTAACCACGACGAAGAATGGAAAGCGTCAAGACTTCTCTAATCCTATTGAGTGTAAAGAATTCCTATTTATTTGGTATGTACGCAGAGTAAAGAACATAAAAACTTGATTGAGCCTCATGTGTAGAAACATTGCACAGAAGAAGCCAATCATCTTCTTACGAGCAAAAACCAACAAAAAGGCATCCGTTTTAAAAGGCTATTTTTATAAGGTGCAAATTTCCTGTTGCTTCTAATATCTGCATTATAAATATTCCCTCTTAGCCAAGGGTTAAGAGGGAAATGTAAAAATATAGGTAACTATATGATAACTGGCGCTAATTAGAGCTAATTAAATCTGCTATTAAAATATAGCGCTGCGGTGCGTCTCCAATGTATGAAAATGGATAACACGTCGTAACCGTCAGAGTAGCCCTCGGTTTAGGGACAATGACGGTCCGATCATCAGCATCCACAATCCGTGTTCTTCTTACTTTATAGGTAAACTTGCCCGCAGATGTCCTTACAATGAGTAAATCACCTTTTCCGATTTTCCCTAGCTGTCTAAACACTGTATCCCTGTGTCCTGAAAGAACTGAATTATCCTTTTCGCCAGGCAGCACGCTACCTGCAAAGTGGCCGACTCCTTTTTCCAGTTCATCTTCATTTGCCCCATGAAAAATCGGCAAGGTCTTAGAAAGTTTCGGGATGTCCAGTTCTCCGATCCGATCCCCTATTTTGTAACGGACTGAATAAAGAGACTTCGAACCAATTTTTTCTTTTCCTACTTTGGGTGATATTTTTTCCTGTTTATTTTGGAATTGACCCTCATTTGTTTGTTGAAAAATGGGCCTGATGTTTGATAACACAATCCCTAATCCTACAAGGACTAGGAAGATGCTCATCCACTTTCGAGCCGGAATTTTCCTTTTCATTAGGCTTGCTCTTTCCTCTTGCGATAAAAAATGACACCTACAAGAATCATTAATGAACCAACCAGTACCCACTCCATATAATGGCCTGCTGTATTTGGAAGTTTACCACCTTTAATCGTTCGTGGCTGCTTTTCCTTTGTGCTTTTTACAGCCGTTTCGATTTTTTTTACAGTCTTTTCAACTTTTTTCACATCATTTACCGTTTCGTCAATTAATTCAGAATTAAGCATGTCTGCAGGAAATAACGCATCTGCGAGAAGCTCACCCTTTTTATTATAAAGCTCGATTAACAAGCCATAACCTTGAGCATCTTTCATCTTGACAAGCTCATTCATGGTAACTGGTTTCTTTTTACTTCCCTTTACTAGATAAAACCTCGGCTCTAATTCAACTATGTTAAAGATTTCTTTTGCAATGCTGACCAACTCGGCAGCCTGTCCAGTTGTAAGCTCGCTGGCAGTTTCTAAATCAATGAATGGTTCAAGGCGTTTCTCAATGGATGCCATTTTTTCATTAACCGTAGCTTCATCTAGTTTGAGGCTTTCAAAATGGGCCATCATTGCCATGATTTCGTTTTCTGTAATGCCTATTTTAGAAACAATATCCTCTATTCCATTTCCGCCCAAATACATAGCTACAGCCATATCCAGATCTTCAATCGTTTCATAATTGTCCAGTGAATCGTCATTTTTTTTCAATAAATCCTTCAATTCCTGAAGGGTCAAGTCATAATCTTCAAGCAGTTCATTGAGGTTTTCATCTGTAATCGGGGTGCCGCTTTCTTCTGTATAATAAAAAACAGTATCCTCAAGGGCATTCATATATCGAAAGACATCCCTAATATTTTCACCTTTTTCCATTTCCCCGTTTTCAATAAGGAAAGCAACAAGGTCTTCTTCATTTTGAAACTCGTAATCTTTTATAAATTTCTGTAGATTTTCTTCAGTAATTGGCTCACCTAGTGTTTCTTTTAATTCATCAATAGTAGAAAAATCTTTCATACTCATATCATAGAAATATTCCAGATAGGAGTCTAAATCTTCTTCTGTCCAATTATTTTCGTTTAAAAATGCATTTAGCTCATCTGGTGCGACCGCATTACCAACAGCTGGAAAACAACCAAACAGAAGGACGACTGCCAATAAAACCTTTTGAAATTTCTTCACTTTTTTATTTCCCCCTATATTTTTTAGAAAAAAAGTGTTCCAACTATGTATTTTAGAGGAAAAATGAGGGGAAAAATAGAGTTTTTTTCACGAGAATATATGGGATATTAAGTACAAGAGACTTATTTATTAATGTATCAAGAATTCTATAGGGTAATATAAAATCATAGATCCAGTAGCCCCGCTCATACAACCCGAAAAAAAAGACCGCCGCAGCGATCCCCATGCATCCGATTATATTAAAACTTTAATCTCTTCTAAAATTATACGTTTCATTAGAGACTTTTAGTTTGTGCCCATTCATGACAACCCTATTTTACCCAGTATTATCTTTACTTTTTCTCTTATGAAGTAGGCTTATCGTTTAACATAATTATTGGGCTTCTGATAATTGGGTGTATTTCTTTTGAAGCCATAAAAACACATTTGTAATCAATTTCGCTGCTAAAGACCCCAATACATATAAAAGTAAGAGATAAAAATAATTCATATTTCCATACATTCTAAATAAGCCTAATCCGACAAGTAAGGGTTTAAAAATAAACGCAAAAATGATGGATGTAATAAATGAAAATACGTAATTTAATTAAGCAACTTTTTGATTTTGACTTGTTTGTTTCCTTGCCATCTTATTCGATACAACTCTTCCTAGTTGAACAGACGTCTTCTCAACATATTTCCAAGATAGTGTTGAAATTAGAATTGATAAAACCACTCCAATAATAAGAATTTGCCAAATTGGTAAAGTGCCATCTAGGAAATAAAGACTAGCAAATAAAATTGGAAGATGATATAAATACAGACTGTAAGAAATTTTTCCGAGAAACTCAACATATTTCTTGTTCAGGAAATTAGTCACTTTACCTGAACCTAATGAAACTACAATAAAAATCGAGGCTCCGATTGCTGTAGTCCAATCTCTAATAAAATACAAAACATTAGTAGATGAAAAGAAATAAGTAAAGCCAATTTGTAAAGTGTATAAACAAAGCCCCATAACAAGTAACATTACCTTGTTTCTGAATGACAAACCATTATAAATATTTACTACTTTTTCTCTATTAATTGCTAATAAAGCACCTATTATAAACATTGCTGAGTAGTGTAAAGAATAAGCAAATGAAGTTAGGTATCCTTCTGACGCATCGAATCCAAATAATGATATCAAAATACCAAGTAAGGATACAGAAAACGCTGTAATCATTGATTGCGTCCATTTTAGTCTTAGAAT
>NZ_JBALOS010000177.1:10882-11543 GCF_036962765.1 Neobacillus drentensis | reverse complement strand
TCTTAGTTCATGTATTAGCGACCAAATGACAGGATCTAAACCGTAAGTATTAAAATCAGTTACCAAAAAAACGTGATTTAGTATATCGGGAGCCGATGTCCAAAATTTATTTGCCCAACCAATATTTTCATTAGTGCCAGTAAAAAACATGTTCTTTAATATTAAAGCCATTAAAATTGCAATGATGTATGGAGCATAAATACGAAATATCCTCCGGATAAAGAATTGGGTATAATTCACCTTTTTGTTTTTAATAAATGGTAAAGAAAGAACGAAACCACTTAAAATAAAAAACAAAACAACCGCTTCGTGCCCTGCCCAAAATATTCGTAATGGAGAATTGGCTAGTACAAATGGTATTGGTGGCAAAATTAATAAAATATGACCAAAGATAACCGACAGTGCAGCAAGCCCTCTAATTGAATCTAATTGAGTAATTCGATTTTCCATTTAACATTCCCCCCAAAATCATCAATTTCCTTGGACAACTATACCATAAAATTTTTAGAGGAAATATTTTTACTGTTAGAGTTTAGAAAAGTTTAACAATATCAAATTTGTGTACTAACATCACAAAATAAGAGCCCACGAAAGGACTCTTTATCATTCATCTTTAACATGCTTAGAAGGTGCTTCTGATTTGGTGTATTTCTTTTGAAGC
>NZ_JBALOS010000177.1:9548-10847 GCF_036962765.1 Neobacillus drentensis | reverse complement strand
TTAAAAATAAACGCAAAAATGGTTGAAGTAATAAATGAAAATACGTAATAATTTTTTTTATGATTTAACGTCCATTGATATACAAGCATGAAAGCAACCGGAATAATACTTGAATCTATAGAAAAACTAGGTAGAAATGGTACTACCTGAAATGGATAATTCCACAGTCCACTATTGACCGCATATAAGTCTATGTACGCAGCTATTACGTGAACGGTATACCCATAAAATGTGATTAAAAAAAGCTTATGCTTATCAATTTTGAAGACTAGGAAGATGAGTGGTACCACAAGTATCGCAACCATGATCCAGTATTCAAGAGAAGCATATAACGCATGGTCCCGCCAATAATCGAGAAAAGCATCTGTAGACTCTTTTCTCAATTTAACAGCTTTATCAAATTGAACGATTCGAGGGTCTGACAATTTAATCATCCTTTTAAATATGGTAATTATGTTTATCGTTACCAGTAGAAAAAATAATATGCCATTGACCCTCGATCGTTAGCTATTATATTTTCTCATGTTTTTCTTTAGCCGAATTCAAAATATAATAACTGATAACTAAAACCAAAATCGCGCCACTATATAATATGGTATTAATCGGGCTATCGTGGTAGACAACGATTAGACGTATCAAAGCCGTAATTCCAATATAAAGAAAGTAGCGCAGCGGGAAATGATAGTTTTCCTCAAAATATTTGACGATCAACGCAATTAATTCAAAGTACAAAAAGAAAACCAAGATGCTCTCAAGAAATTTGTAGTGTTCTTCAATATCATGGTTAAAAAAAGCATAACGAACGAAATAAATGATCTCTTTACCGAGCAAAATGCATAAAACAATCGCTAGTAAAACCAATGCTGTGTTTAAAGCATATTGAAAAATGGTGGCCAGTTTTATTTTCACTCTTTTGTCTTTTTTTCTTTGTATCATCCATACTCCCTCCAGATATGATAATTTCCCCAAAGATGCAGCTTTTCATTCTATCTTTACTGCGTAACAAAAAGAGCCAGCATATGATGCTAGCTCTCTTTATTGAAGTGACTTATTTTAATGAGTTTGCGATTGTTACGATTGCGAACTAATCTCTATCATTATCTGAATCTTCGTCATCATCGTTTTGATGGCTATGACAATCCCCAGGGTTGGTCTTATGCTTAATTTCTGTTACGTTGTTATATCCATCATGATCTGAATCTTCATCGCCATCGTCAATATTGTCATGATCGCTATCACGATCTCCTGGATTTGTCTTCAGCTTAACTTCGGTTATGTTTTTTAATCCATCATGATCTG
>NZ_JBALOS010000177.1:7921-9507 GCF_036962765.1 Neobacillus drentensis | reverse complement strand
TTTAATCCATCATGATCTGTATCTTCGTTACCATCTTTAATTTTGTCATGATCACTGTCAGATGATTTTGGATTTAAAGCTAGTTTGAATTCTAGTAGGTTTTTTAAGCCATCTTTATCTGCATCCTCGTTACCATCTTTAATTTTGTCATGATCGGTATCAGATGATTTTGGATTTAGAGCTAGTTTGTATTCTTGTAAGTTGTTTAAGCCATCTTTATCGTTATCTTTTTTGGCTAAACCTTTACCAGATAGTTTGTACTTTCTTTCCCAATAATCGTTAATTCCGTTCTTATTCCTGTCACTAAACTTTATTTTTGTCTTTACATCGCTACTAGCATGTGCAGTGGACAAAAAACCTGGTGAAAGCAAGACTGTTAAAGCAAGACCACCAACCAACATTTTCTTCATTTTAAATTCTCCCTAATCCTGATATATTTTTCGGCAATTGGCTGGCATAGCTATTGTTGCTGTAGCCCCTATAGTTTTGCGCAACTATGTTTCCATAGTGTTGCCTCTTCGTTGTACACCTACAAAAGGAGATCATCAACGATCTCTTCTACTATAAGCGGTTATTCATCAAAAATAACGAGTGAAAAGTACTATTTCATTCATTTTTGTCGAATTATGTAATTGGCTAGTTTTTAGGGAATTAGTCGCATTCCCTAGTTACCGTTCATACAAAGAAAAAAGCCCCTTATTTGGAGCTTTTCTTCATTCCCGCTTCTTCCAATGCAGCCTCATTACCAATTAATACGTTCGTTATTATACCTCTCTAATTGTTCTTGTAGGATTAATAGGTAAGTCGTCATGGCCATTCTTACTATAGAAGGATAGTATCGATTATTAAGTTCTTGTTCACATTCCTCTATATCCATCTTTTTTACTGCGATAATTTTATTTAATTCTTCTATGCTCATTGATATCCACCCCTACATATTGAAAAAATCTTCATAATCTACACTTGAATCCAGTTTCTTAAGAAAACTTATGATCTTCCTTGCTGTGCTTATGGTTGGCTGGTGCTCGTCATCTGAACATAATCGGCTAATTGTTGCTCGACTAACTCCTGATTTCTCTAATTCCTTTTGGCTTATTCCGTGCTGATCAATATAACGCCCCAACTTTGATCTGACTTTTCCTATGCCAAACCAATTCAAGTTCTCCTCTCCTCCCAAACTAGTTTTATAGCTTAAGGATGGACAAAAATTTCATAGTTTATACAAAAGTTTCATCTCTGAAATTATTTTTCATAGATGATGCCGCTTGGACAACAACTCTATAAAAAAATCCTTTATTTAAGACCATTTTTAGGAGACTTGAGGGAACTTATCAGCGGATGATTGAAATTTATCAGCGAATCGGACCAATATATCAGCGGAAATCCCATTTTATCAGCGAATCTAGCGTTTTATCAGCGAATCACCTTCACGGGCGTTAATCGCTTTCACTAGTTACCATTGAAGTTACTTTTTTACCTTCAATGGCATTAGTCGCGCCTTTTGGATACCGTTGGAGCGATTTTTTTACCTCAACGGGCATCATACTCACTCAATGGTTACCGTTGGAGCAATTTTTTTACCTCAA
>NZ_JBALOS010000177.1:0-7840 GCF_036962765.1 Neobacillus drentensis | reverse complement strand
TTTTTTACCTCAACGGGCACCATTCACGCTCTATGCTTACCACCCAACCTAATTTCCCAAAAGGGTATCAATCACGAAATACGGTAACCGCCCAATTACCGCCACAGGCAGCATCCACGCCCTCAGCTACCCCCAAAAACACAAAAAAACCACCGAGGTTCCCTCGGTGGCTGTATCTTCATCATTTATATTATATATATTTAACCGACCATTAAGTTTTTCAAGTCTGCTTTTAGGTCTGCGATTAGTTTTTCTACGGTGATTTCGTTTTCGCTTACGCCCGTTTCGTATGCTTTTCTCACGATTTCTGAGAAATTTGTCATTTTGGAGCTTTTTGCCTCTACTGTCCGATCCACCTTTCTTATCCTCCTTTGTTTTACTCTAATTGACAATTTTACTAGATTATCAGATAGATGTAAATGGATTTCCAGTGAATCTTGTAGTAATTTAGTGAATTTTGTAAGGATTTGTTCCTTTTTATGATAAAACGGTCTACAGAAGAATTACTTCAATACCTTTTAATTATCCGATAATTCAGCAAATAAACCATATTTCGCTAACAATTCAGGAAGAATTTACAACTTTTTATCCGAAACATTAGCAAACTATGGTAAAATTAATAAAAATGTGGAAAAAATAGAGGTGATTTGCTAGTGAAGAAAACTATTGTTCGTGCCTTATCGACAGCTGCCCTGCTTTCGACCGTATTTGCAGGCACTGCCCTGGCCGATACATATAAGGTTCAAAAAGGCGATACGCTATCGAAAATCGCGTTTAAATATCATACGAGTGTCAAAGAAATCAAAACAGCAAATGGGTTGAAGTCGGATTTCCTTTCTGTCAATCAAATGCTCAAGATTACGGTCGCTAGCAAAATGACCCATGCATCACAACCGACCACTTACACCGTTGTAAAAGGTGATGCCTTGATTAAGATTGCCAACCGTTTTCATGTGAGCTTGGCTGAACTGAAGCAGTGGAACAAGCTGAATAATACGGTTATCCATGTCGGACAAGTGTTAAAGGTGTCGGCGCCGAAACAGACCACGACAACACCAAAGCCAGCAGCAAAGCCAACGACACCAGCAAAGAAACAACCTACGACAACAGCTACGGGTGTTTATACTGTTAAAAGCGGCGACTATCTTGGTAAAATTGCCGGTAACCACTCTACAACCGTGACAAACTTGAAATCACTGAACAAACTAAAATCCGATATGATTTATGTCGGCCAAAAGCTCAAGGTTCCAGCGAAGAATACAACTTCAACGACACCAGTAACAGCCAAGCCGCCAGCGGCCACCACACCGCCAAATACAACGACTCCTGCCACTGGTAGCGTAACGGATTATATCGTGAAAAGCGGCGATACCCTTGAAAAAATCGCGCTTCAATATAAGCTGACGATCAAGGATTTAATGGCACTCAATAAACTAACTTCCGATAAAATATATGTCGGTCAAAAGCTGAAGGTTCCTGGAACGAAGACAGAACCCGCTGTTAACCCTGATCTTGCCACGAAAATGATCGCGAGTGCCAAGAAGCTCATTGGGATTCCGTATGTCTGGGGCGGCAGTACGCTTTCCGGCTTTGATTGCAGCGGCTTCATCTATTATGTGTCCAATCAAGCAGGGATGAAAATGGGCCGTTATTCGGCGGAAGGTTACTACGACCGTACATATTATGTCGACACACCGAAACCTGGCGACATTGTCTTTTTCGAAAATACATATAAAAGAGGGATTTCCCACTTGGGAATCTACCTTGGCAACAACCAATTCATCCACGCCAATGATTCCGGTGTGATGATTTCCAATTTACAAAGCTCGTATTATCAAGCTCATTTTGAGAGCTTTAAGCGTTTCTACTAGTATACTCTCCTATTGGATTGTACCTATGAAAATGCTATACTAACAAAGCAATTTTAAAATTTATTCTAGATTGGTTATTTTCTTCTTAGGGGTGCACGATTCATGGAATGGTTTATGAAAGTAGTTAAGGATTACGCGATCTTTTCTGGCCGGGCAAGACGGAAAGAATACTGGATGTTCCATCTGGTCAATGTCGTGATAGGTTTAGTCCTTGTCATTTTAAGTAACATCTCAGTTTTATTTGCCATCATCACAGGACTCTATTATTTAGCCATGTTCATCCCGTCCTTGGCTGTAACGGTACGACGCTTGCACGATACCGGAAAAAGCGGAGCGTGGTTTTTGATTAGCTTTGTTCCTTTGGTCGGCGGGATCATCTTACTTATCTTCACATGTACTGATAGCCAGCCTGTCGATAATCAATATGGACCAAATCCTAAAGCAACGTTCTAAATTGCAGAACTTAACCGCACTTTTTGAAGGGCGGTTTTTGTTTTTGGGAAAAGGCTATTTCACTTCCACTTCTTTTCCGCCCTTAGATTGGTAGAGTTTTAATGAATATCCTTCTTCTGAATGAGGATAATATTCAACTTTGCAATAATAGTTTCCTTGCTGAACATGACTATAATCAAAGTTATCGAACCTTATATAATGTTCTCCAAAATTAGCCTCTAGGTGTGCCCCTTTACCTGAAATGATCTCGACTTCACATTTACCTTCATATTTTGTAGGTTGATGAGACAAAACATCAGGTAAATCTTGACCATATAAAACGAGAAAGAAACCGAATATTAACAAGCCAAGGAAAGATGACACTGTTTGCTTTAATGGTATTCGATATCTTTTTCCTTTTTTCCACTTTTCAATAAAAATATAACACAGGTACCCTATCGATATAATTGTTATCGATATAGACAAAATTAAGATTGCATAATATCTAAACAATATTGTTTACGTTCCTTTCTTGCCGGTGATTTCATACATACTTCTCCATTCGAAGATCCGTCCACATTTTATCCTCCCAAAAGGTAAAATTGTCGATCCGTCCGATTTCTTTGTAACCCAGCTTCTGATAGAGTTTCTGTGCTTGTTTGTTAAATTCAAACACGCCTAATTCAATCCGTTTCAGCCCCTGCGTCCTAATCTGCTCCTCCAAATATTGAATCGCTGCATAACCAATCCCTTTGCCTCTTCCTACGTCCTCACCTATAGTGATACCAAGCCAAGCGGTCCCAGGGTCTTTTTTGTAGAGATAAGGCGGATCGACTACATAGTTCATTTCCCCTATCAATTGATCATTCAAATAGATAAGAAAGATATGATGGTCTTCCAGACGTTTGGTCAAATCCTCGAGGGATATATTTTCACGACGATCCAATTCTGACTGGTTTTGGTTAGGGCGAGTTAACGGAATTAATGCGGGGTCGTTTTCCCATTTATTAAACACCTCTAAAATGCTGGAGGTGGGATCTGTTAGTTTTATAAAATTAGTAGTCATAGTGCTCTCCTCTCTAATGCATTGCTCTGAAAAGTGAGTTGTCCTCTAAATATATACCGCAATAATGAATTGTCACTATCTTCCTTTCCAGAATACATGATATAGTGTGAGTTAGATATGAGTTTTTCATGAAATGGGGTGTTTTCATTGAAAGTGATGGAAACGGAACGGTTAACCCTTCGCTGGTTAACACCAGAGGATGCCGAGTTTATTCTAGAGCTGTTGAATGATCCTTCTTGGGTGCGTTTCATTGGTGATCGAGGTATACGAGCGATAGAAGATGCAAGGAATTATATTGTCGCGGGGCCTATGGAGATGTATTCCCGGCTGGGCTTTGGTCTTTTTATGACGGAATTAAAAGATGAGGCCAAGACCCCGCTTGGGATTTGTGGATTAATTAAAAGAGATGGCTTGGACGATGTTGACCTTGGCTTTGCGTTTTTATCAAGGTATCAAGCGAAGGGTTATGGCTTTGAGGCAGCCTCGGCCACACTGGAGTTTGGTAAGGAGCAGCTGGGTTTGAAGCGGATTGTGGCGATCACTTCAGAGGACAATGTTGGGTCAGCGCGGCTGCTTGAGAAGATCGGCATGAAGTTCGAGGGGATGATTAAGCTCCCGCATGATGCGGAGGAGTTGAAGTTGTTTGGCGCTAATTTTAAATAGCGGCAGCTTCAGGGAATGCCCAAACTGATTACTGGCACTTGTATGGCTAACATTTCATCCGGTCTCTTGAAAAGTTTTGTCCTCAAGTGCCTTTTCATGATCCTGACCGTCATTTAATAAGGACTTCCAGGTTTTGCTCCGTTATCCCAATAAATAACTTTTAAGTAAAATAATGAAATAGAACAGCCGTAGCTGTTCATTGTTTAACTTTTGCATTCCGTTAGCTGATCTTCACAAACTTATTATTAATGTGGATCTACACTATTCAAAGGAAAACGAATGGTAAATGTAGTTCCTTGTTTCAGAATACTAGTCACCTCAATGGCTCCTCCATGATCCTGTATGATTTTCTGACAAATAGGAAGCCCTAGCCCCGTTCCATCCGATTTTGTTGTATAGAATGGATTAAAGATATTTTTTAGATCTGCCTCTTCTATACCTACACCCATATCACTAACCTCAACAACCGCTTTGTTCTCAACTTTTAACAATCGAATCGTAATGTTTCCACTTTCAACCATCGCTTGAATGGCATTGTTTATTAAATTAACAAAAACTTGTACCATTTTATCGAAGTACATCCGTATAAAAAGATTGGGATCGTAGTCCGTGAATACGATTTGATGTCCTGAACTGAGGGCTTTGGATTCGGTTAAGGAGATCACTCTCTCTAAACACTCGTGGATGGAATGAGTTTGGTATAAAGAAACATCTGGTTTTGAAAATTGCAGGAATTCGAACGTTAATTTATTCATCCTACAGACTTCACTTAGGATTAAATCATACCACGGTTGTATATTATAATGATCCTCTTTGGCATGTTGAAGGAACCCTTGAATGATCGTCAAAGGGTTTCTAATTTCATGTGCTAGTCCAGCAGCCATTTCACCTAAAAGCTTCATTTTATCCTCATTATAGCGTAATTCTTCCAGTTTCTTCTCTTCTTTGAGGACATTTTTTTCTCTCTCCGTTTCAATGATATATTGAATGATGAGCACCACCGCTAGAGAAGTTAAGAAGTCCGATCCAACCGCAAGTACGCTATAGGAATCTACAGGAGTATACGAAATTCGTATAACTGTGTAAAAACCAATGAGGAAAAAACCAAGAAGAACCCCCTTGATGACTCCCCTGATTTGAAATAAGAATTTACTAAGTAAAATGATATAAATGGTGAAACACCAATTCAGTTGGGTTGTGAAATGAAACAATAGTAACGAAACGATTTCAATAGTCGCTATATAAATAAAATAACGGGGATAAATCCTTTCCAAATAAATACTTGTAATAAAAAGAATGCCTAGTAGGATTATGAAAAAATCGTTTTGCGATCTCTCCAACGTTATCGAGGAAAAAATGACAAATACGACATAAATAGGCAAGACGATATGATACATCAATCGAAAAAACATAAGTTTCTCTCCCATACATTTATCTAATGGTCATATTACCAATTATACACAATTTCTCGGTCAAAAACCTCAGTCCGAGAAAGATTCAACTAGGAATAAATATTAAAAATCCAGGCGTTCGAGCCTGGATCAGATTATTGTCATTCCCTTTAAAGAGACTACAGGATTCTTTTGAGTTACTTTTTAAATTTGTTCGTGAATTTGCTAAAAAATGGGACTATTTCTTTAAATAATGGTTTTAATTGTTCTTTGGTGGTGACGAAGGTGTCATAGGTTTCAAATAGCTTTTCTATATCCACATTGTCCATAAAGCTTTCTACTTTATTCTGAAGGGGTTGAGAGTCTTCTTTCTTGGTTTCAGTTTCTTTCCTTCTGCGGCCAAAAAACCAATCATCTTTATTCGATTTTTCTTTGGAATGCTGTGTGCGGTTTCCAAACATGAATCTTGAAATACGGTCTACTTCTCTCTTCAGCTTTTGTTTTTGATCATGATCCTCCAATAACTTTCCTCCTCTCTTTTACTCCCTTAGATAATTTATGTATGGTTATGGATCGAAGTGTGGATACTTGTCCATAAATGCCAACCGATTGTGAAATTAAGACGAACAGGCACTTGAAATTTGAATGGCCATAAGATGGTATCCTTGAGGGGGGATGACGATGCCGTGGCAGCAAAAAATTAGACACTGAATGGGGCGGCCAATTGGTATTTCATTCACTAATGGTCAAGGGGCTTCTGGGGTATTGTGTGGTACATCTGGCGGAAAGCTTCTTGTCATGGAATATTTATACCCAGCATTATTTGCTTTAAAGCAATACAATTTTAATACGATACAGGATATAAATGGATTTCCACATTGTCAGCAACAACAACGACTATATTAATTCGCATCCCACTTTAGGAAAAAAAGAGGGATGCATTTTTTATAAATAGTAACTCATGACGATCAGCTCGCCCTTTGGGCCCATTCTTCGTTCCCCTTCGTCCACAAACCCACACTTTTCATATAAGCCCTGTGCGGCCACATTTCCAACGTTAACGGATAAAACCATTTCATTCATGCCGCTGAAATTCTCTTTTACAAAAGCCGGTAACAGCATTAACGCTTTTTTCGCATACCCCTTGCCTTGATGGCGAAAATCCGTTGAAAAGGCCCGTACTAAAATAGCCTGATGATTAGCTGAATAGGGTTTGACCCCTTCCTTTATATGTAGAACGAAGAATGTGACGAGTTGATCGTTTTCGATGGCTAAGATGGAGCTGCGCGCTGAATCTTCGTTTGATAGTTTGATACAATCTTTAGGATCGGCGGTATAACGGAGCTGGTCTTCGTTTATTTGATACTGGTCGATAGCGTGTTTGAATCTCTCACTGTAAAAATATAATTGCATTGGAGCATCCCCTTCCAAAAAGCAAACCTATTTTTATCGTAATCTAGGTGGTGACTCTTTGACAATCAAAATCAAGGTTACGAAGTAATTTTTAGAAGTCAATCCTGACATGGATTGGCTTTTTCTATTTATTTTCCCAAAACCCACCAATAAGACAGGCGTTTAGCCTGGCTCTGGTAACTTTTATTCTCTTTTTCTAGCGTACCGGCTGACTTTTATGATCTAAAACATCTTAAGTTACCTATTTTTATAAAACCCCTACCATCTATTTAGGTGAAATCAATTTTATCGGCCGCATTCAGTATATATCGACCACTTTCAGCATTTTATCGGCCTCTTGCCTTTACGAAAGTCACATAAATGATTTAGTTGTTTCATAAATTGTAAGAGCGATTAAGAAAGGGGATAACACATGGAAATTCCGATTACTGGGTTTATCATTCATTCAACCGATTCAAATAGTTCTGAGCATTCTCACCACTTATATCTGACGTCTTGGAACGGCGCACCCATTCATAGACATCATTTTTCGGGAGTGACTTCTTTTATTGGCGGGCATGACCATAAATATGCAGGGACAACGGAACCTGCTCCTACTGGAGTACAACATTCCCATAAATACTTTACAGTTACTTCGTTGAATGATGGACATAAACATGAAATTCGAGGCGTGACGGGTCCTGCTATTTCCTTGCCTGGAGGAGGACATTATCATAAATTTCAAGGAGTAACGACAGTTAACGGGGACCATCCTCATTCACATAAATATAGTGGTACAACTAGCCGTAGTGACTAGGGAAGATATTTTTTTGACAACCTGAATATCCGAGTTTAAAGCATCCTTCCAGGGTGTTTTTTTTATATTAGGAATATTCATTTCCAAGAAATTTAAATCCTTTCTCCACGCTTGTCCAGTCCTCTTTATTCTTTTTGCATAGATTATAAGTGAGAGACAGGAATCTCTCTGTAGCCGCCAAGCACAGACATCATTACACCTCTAGAAG
>NZ_JBALOS010000176.1:6729-7067 GCF_036962765.1 Neobacillus drentensis | reverse complement strand
CGAAATGACACTCAATATGATCTTCTTTTCCATTACATTTAAGAAACGAAAAGTAAGTACAGAAGAAGCTATACATCAAGAAATGGTTGAGAAGCTTTATGAACAAAACAAAGACCGTCAAGCATCCGTGTTCCGTTGTATGTAATAAGTAAAAAATCTAAACAGAAGAAAGGTGGTTTTATAAATGTTGTTTTTACGAATGCAAGGTCGGGGTGCTAGTTTCTGGGTTATGAAGGATACCACCTAGCTAACGAGTCAAAATTAGGAGGTAACGAGATGCCACTGCATATCTTATTATTGTTGCTATTTTTTAAATCAGGGCTATGTTAAACCTTATT
>NZ_JBALOS010000176.1:0-6609 GCF_036962765.1 Neobacillus drentensis | reverse complement strand
AAGTTTAACAGAGCCTAAATCAAAGAAAAAAGTTCATAATGACATCATAAGTAAATAATCATTGCTATTAGCAGTAAGTGTTTGTTAACAAAATGTTCGATTTTCCTTCAGATAGGTACAGTGAAAATATGATAAATTCAAATTAGAAAGAACAGGATCTATCTAAGGGGTGGAGAGTATGTTCATGGTTGTGATGGCTATCGTCATTACTGCGGCAATCGGCTGCGTAATTTCAGCTGAACTGAGTGTAGAATAAAATATAAGCATCGGCCAATTAATTGGTCGATGCTTTCATCTTTTCTACTTATTTATCTGTTAATTTCAAGAATTCTTCAATATCATCAAGGCAAATTCGAACAGCCTTCCCCCAGAATTCAGGTTGAGTTAAATCCACTTGTAAATGTTTCTTTGCAAGGTCTTCCACAGACATCGAGGCTGTATCCCTTAACAAGGCAATATACTTTTCTTCATATCCTTTGCCCTTCTCTAATGCTTGAGCATAGATACCAAGTGAAAAGAGAAAACCAAATGTATATGGGAAATTATAAAACGGAACACCGGTAATAAAGAAGTGCAGTTTCGAAGCCCAGAATAATGGGTGGTATTCTTCTAAAGCATCGCTATACGCCTCTTTTTGGGCCTCCAGCATTAACTCATTCAAACGTTCCACTGCCACAGGCCCTTGTTTTCTTTCTTCATAAAACCGTGTTTCAAATAGGAAGCGGGCATGGATATTCATCAATAGGGCAACAGTTCTTTGGATTTTGTCATCTAGAAGGACGAGCTTTTCTTCCTCATCCTTCGCATTTTTCACTGCTGCATCCGCAACAATCATTTCAGCAAAGGTTGAAGCCGTTTCGGCAACATTCATCGCATAATTGCGATTGAGATGATGGACACCCTTCATTGCAAAAGTATGGAACCCATGACCGAGTTCATGCGCTAAGGTTGACACGTTTGAAGGTGTACCTGAATAAGTCATGAAGATTCGGGATTGATTACTTTCTGGAAAGAATGTACAAAAGCCGCCCGGTGCTTTTCCAGGTCGATCTTCCCCCTCAATCCATTGCTCCTCAAATGCCTTTCGGGCAAAGGAAGACATTTTCTCTCCAAAGACTGCGAAGTTCTGTTCGATAAATTTAGCACCCTCTTGATAGGAAACTTTTGAAGGCGTTTTTCCATAAGGGGCGTCTAAATCATACCAACTCAATTTTTTAAGTCCTAAGAGTGAGGCTTTCCGCTCCAAATACTTTACAAGCATTTGTTTATTTTCTGAAATAACTGCCCACATCGTTTCCAGGGTGCCCTTTTCCATGCGGTTAATGCTGAGCGGCTCTTTCAATATATCTTCCCAGCCTCTTTTCTGGTAAACATTTAAACGAAAACCAGAAATGTGATTAAGTGTTTTGGCTAAAAGATCTGCCTGCTCTCCCCAAGATTTTTCCCAATTCCTAAAAATCGCTGAGCGGACATCCCGGTCGTGACTTGAAAATTTGTTGAAGGCCTGCCCGACAGATAGCAGTTTCTCTTCTCCATTTTCGTTAAAAGAGATTTTTATTTTTCCAACGATGAGATCGTACAACTGTCCCCAACTATGATAACCATCAACACCAAGTGCATTTATTAACGCTTCTTCTTCCTTAGAGAGCTTATCTTTTGCACGTTCACGCCGTTCCGTTAATATGTAAGAAAGTACTTGTAGTTGTTCATCAGCTAGAAGAACTATCCAAACTTCGTCCTTAATTGTTGTCAATGAACTATCAAACTTACTAAGAGCTGATTGAAAAGCAGCACTTAAACTAGTTACTTTCGCTTCCAGGTTATATGCTTTCTTGTCGTCGGTATTTTGTGCCTGCAAACATCCAACGAAAGCACCTGCTTGACGAAGCTTTTTAGCAGCTTGTTCAAAGTCTTCAAGTAACTCTTTCAAGCCTTTTGAATCCTCTGGAGAATTAAGCGGCGTCCAGTTGTTTACTTTTGCTTGGAATTGCTCAATTAACTCTGAGGTAAGGTTTAAGTGGTCTGCAAATTCTTTGGACTCACTTCCTCCTTTAAAAAATACGTCCAGGTCCCAAACTTCCAAATATGGAGTGACTGTCATTCTATGTACCCCCTTTATGTATGTACTTTAATATTATATAAGTATTTTTCGAAAAATTCTATTTACTACGCTTTCCGAAGAATAAAAGGGAAGGGAAATAAATTACGATTATCTTCATAATTGTCTATGGGTGTGTATTGTATAATTTACTTAAGATTTAAATTGCGGGAGTGGAAGATTGTGAAAAAAATACTGCTCGTTGACGATGAACCAAGAATGTTAGATTTACTTTCCCGTTATTTAACTCCCAAGGGGAATAACTGCCTTAAAATGACCACAGCACAGCAGGCTATTCAATATTTAGAAGCAGAGAGAGCGGACATTATCCTCTTAGATGTGATGATGCCTGAAATGGACGGCTGGCAAGCATGTCAGGAAATTCGAAAAAACTGGGACATTCCCATTATCATGCTGACTGCACGCAGTGAGAAACGTGATATTGTTAAGGGGTTAAAAATGGGTGCGGATGACTATATTTCAAAGCCATTTGATGAAGAGGAGTTACTTGCGAGAATTGATACTGTTTTAAGAAGAAGGATAGATCATGCAGGATTCATTGATTTTAATGGTTTAGCATTGAATGAAGATTCGTTCATTGTAACCTATCGGAATCAGCATATACCAGTGACACCCAAAGAATTTGCTTTATTGGCGCTTTTACTTAAAAATCGGAACATAGTATTTACACGGGAACATCTACTGACAACCATTTGGGGATATGCTGCTCCGACAGAAGACCGGACGATTGATTCACATGTTCGGAATTTACGTGATAAACTACGGAAAACAGAATTTCCTGTTGACGAATATTTGACAACTGTATGGGGACTGGGGTATAAGTGGATGGATAAGGATTCATAAATGAATACCTCATAGTTTAGTATGGAGGGAAAAAAGTGAAGATTACAATGAAAGTCTTTCTTACCATGTTGACAGGGATCATGCTGCTTGTGGCCGCAGGCTGCCAAGACACAAGCCAGGACCAAAAGAATTCACAACAGGAACAGAAAGCAAATATTACCTATGATATTGTTCAGGCTAAATCATTAAATGTGGGTCAGATTCTTGGGATTGGTTATCCAGGAAATGATTTTGCTTTGTATGCAGCGACAGATGAAGGCTTAAAAATGTATAACGGTAAAAATTGGTATGAAACTACTACGAACCACCATGAATACTATGGCTTTCAAGCGGTCAGCTCGGGTTTTATTGCAAGTGGTCATCCGCAAAAAGGATTAAATCTAAAGGATCCGCTAGGTTTGATTCAAAGTAATAATAAGGGACGAACTATTAGCAAATTATCCTTTTACGGCCAGTCACTTTTTCATTTCGTAGGAGTAAGTTTTTCAGGAAAGGGTCTCTATGTCATTAATGAAGAGCCAAATAAGAAACTTGGTCAAGGTCTAAATTATTCAATAGATAATGGAAAGACGTGGAAAAAAAGTGCCTTAAAAGATTTTAATGCTGATTCTTTTGGGTTGATTGCCGTTCATCCGAATAATGGGAATACCATCGCGATGTCTACACGGACAGGTATTTATTATTCTAAAGACAACGGTAATACGATGAAACAGATTACAACTCCAGTCATGGTGACGGCACTTACATTTAGTGGAGATACGCTTTTATTTTCAAGTGTTGAAAACAAAAAAATCTATTTAAAAACAATCAATCCTGGAACTGGCGAACAAAAAAATCTCACCATTCCATTCTTAGATTATGATAATCCGATTACATATTTAGCGGTAAATCCAAAAGATCCGAACCAAATAGCCTTCACCACCTATAAGAATGATGTATATGAATCCATTGATGGCGGAGTTAAATGGAATGATCTTATGCAGAATGGAAAAACAGAGCTGAAATAGATCCCAGCTCTGTTTTTTTTACTAAACTTTCGTTTCCGCTTTTTTATTTTTTCTTTTTCTCTTTTTCAGCTCGGTAGAATTCATGGAACATTTTCATTAAGGCCCGTTTCTCAATTCTCGATACATAGCTTCTTGATATGCCCAGTTCTTTGGCAATCTCCCGTTGCGTTTTTTCTTTTTGCAGGTCCAGTCCGAAGCGCCCGACAATGACTTCCTTTTCTCGATCATCGAGAACTTCAATATACTTTTTGACCTTCTCAAGCTCCATGTTCAACTGAATCGTATCAATCACATCTTCAGATTCTGATTTCAGCACATCGATTAATGAAATTTCGTTTCCTTCTTTATCTTGACCGATTGGATCATGCAGGGAGACATCTTTTTTTGTTTTTTTAAGAGCTCGTAAATGCATCAAAATCTCGTTCTCAATACAGCGTGCAGCATAGGTTGCCAGCTTTGTTCCTTTCCCCTCTGAGTAGCTCTCGATTGCCTTGATTAAACCAATCGTTCCAATTGAGATTAAATCTTCCGAGTCTTCTCCGGTGTTCTCAAATTTCTTTACTATATGAGCGACCAATCTCAAATTGTGTTCTATTAACATATTCCGAGCATGTGAATCCCCTTCTGCCATTAAACGAAGATATTTTCTTTCTTCTGCAGCAGATAGGGGTTGAGGAAAGGCATTATTTTTAACATAGGAAACAAGAAATAAAAATTCCTTCATTAAATATCCGAGAGCTGTTAAGATTCCAGACATCCACATTCACCCCCGTTTTTTTGGCCCATTGGCCTATTATTAATTCCTATGAAAGAAAAGGGAAATTGTGTCTGTCCAAAAACATTTTTATTTGCGGTAATATTTTTTGTTGAAAAGCTCTTTAACTTGCCTGTAAAAAGAGCATCCAGCTTTGGCATAGCTGAATGCTCTCTACTTTAAATATTAGACTTTTTTCAGTTTAAATGGACTTACCATAAGGAATGATAGAATGATGGTTATAAATAAGAATGATTGCGATGGAATATAAGGAATGACTAAAAAGCTAAGGGTCGCTAAGCATCCTGCAGCTGTAATGGGTAATCCAGTAAAGTATCCATTGCTTTCCGATATATTGAAGCGTGCTAATCTGAAAGCACCACAACCGATGTAGAAAACGGTAAAAAATGAACCAGGCCCGCCAAATTCATGTAAAATTCCTTGATATAGTAATAGTGCAGGTGCTACGCCAAATGATATAATATCACTCATGGAATCTAATTGCTTACCTAATTCAGATTCGATATGAAATTTTCGAGCAATCATGCCATCAAAACGGTCAGCCAGTGCCGCAATAAAAATTAACAGCAGGCTTAATCTTAGATTTCCATGAAGCCCAAATACAATTGCAAATCCTCCCAGTGATAAGTTTGTTAAGGTAATAACATTTGCGGTTTGCGATTTAAGTTTTTTTATTGTTTGATCAAGTACGTCCAACAAAAACATGCTCCACATCACTCCTTTTTTTAAAGCCAAAAGGGATTTTATTTTTGTTAATTTATTCTATAATATTTAATTTTAAGCGTTTTATGTCTTTTCGTAAAGAGTATTTTTACACTATTTGGGGGTAGTTCAATGATTCAAGGTATTTATCGTCTAATGATTGAGTTAACAAATGGAAGGTGGACGTCAGGTATATTAAGAAGATTTGCTCGTTCTTCTGTCAGTCGTTTTATGGTCCCTTCCTTCGCTAAGATCTATCATTTGAAACAAGAAGAAATGGAGAAGGGCTTGTCAGAATATCCTACCCTTCATGATTTATTTGTTAGGACATTGAATAAGGATGCAAGAGTAATTGATAATAGCGAAGACACCGTTGTTAGTCCTGTTGATGCTGTTATCGAAGATGTTGGCCCGATTACAGAGACGAGTGACATTCTTGTCAAAGGCAAGACATATTCCATTGATGAAATGCTTGGAAATCGCGAGTTGTTAGCCAAGTATCTACATGGTACATACATGATTCTTTATTTAAGTCCAAGTCATTATCATCGTATTCATAGCCCTGTAAATGGAATCGTCACCAAGCAATGGACGCTTGGTTCAAAATCCTATCCGGTCAATAAGTTGGGATTAAAATATGGAGTCCGGACGCTTGCCAAGAATTATCGGGTGATAACTGAAGTTAAAACCGATTATGGTCATGTGGCAATTGTAAAGGTTGGAGCTATGTTTGTTAATTCGATTGAAACCACCCACAAAGGATCTGAATTAGAGAAAGGTGGAGAAATGGCCTACTTTAGTTTCGGTTCTACCGTTGTCCTGTTATTTGAAAAAGATATCTTCCAAATGGATTCCAACATTCATACCCCAAAAGAGATTAGGGTAGGAGAGAAGATTGGGGTTTTTAGAAAGTTGTAATTAGGACAACATCAAGCACATAAGAATTTAGGCAAAAAGAAAAGCCCAGTGAGGGCCAGAATTAATTATGAAGATATTTTTATTTTATGGTATAAGGAACGTCGGAGCATTTCTGATTCAATAAGTCCAATGAATTCTGGGCTTAAATTTAATTCTCTTGCTTTAAAATACGACTCGATTAATAATTCATCTGATAGTTTCCGCACGGCAAATTCCACCTCCGATTTAAAAATAAAGTGTTCTAT
>NZ_JBALOS010000175.1:0-15872 GCF_036962765.1 Neobacillus drentensis | reverse complement strand
ATGCGAAAATAGCCTTTGAAAAAGAAATTCTTCTAACAAATTTAGATGACACACCTAATCCGTGTCATATATCTTCAAATGGTATAACAAGGAGGTTCGCTCATGTCAGAATCCAGTACTACCAATTTACTTGAAATGCTAAGCATAACCAAACGATTTCCGGGGGTACTTGCTTTAGATAATGTGTCCCTTAAAGTAAAGCCCGGATCGGTTCATGCCTTAATGGGCGAAAATGGGGCAGGAAAATCGACACTCATGAAATGTCTATTCGGTATTTATTCAATGGATAAAGGCAAAATTCTTTTTGATGGAAAAGAGGTTTCCTTCGCTAATTCGAAGCAGGCGCTTGAAAATGGAGTATCGATGGTGCACCAAGAACTAAATCAGGTGCGTCAACAGAATGTTATGGATAATATCTGGTTGGGCCGTTATCCAAAAAAAGGTATTTTTATAGATGAGAAGAAAATGTATGAGGATACAGCAGCGATTTTTAAAAGTCTCGACATTAATATTGACCCACGCAGTAAGGTGAGTACGTTATCCGTTTCCGAAATGCAAATGGTGGAAATTGCAAAGGCTGTTTCCTACCATTCGAAAATTATTGTAATGGACGAACCAACCTCATCACTTACTGAGACGGAAGTCAATCATCTCTTTAGAATCATCAGAAGACTTCAAAGTGAGAATGTAGCGATTATCTATATTTCTCACAAAATGGAGGAAATCTTAAAGATTTCGGATGAAGTAACGATCATGCGGGACGGTCAATATATAGCGACGAAAAGCGCGAAAGATTTAACCACTGACGAAATCATCAAACTGATGGTTGGCCGTGACTTATCACAACGCTTCCCAGCTAAGGTAAACAAGCCAGGGGATGTCATTTTAAAAGTCACTGATTTGACTGGAGAAACACAGCCTTCTTTTTCAAATGTTAGCTTTGAACTAAGAAAAGGCCAAATATTAGGGATTGCCGGCTTGGTTGGTTCCAAACGGACAGAAGTTGTGGAAGCCTTATTTGGTATAAGGGGAATAACATCTGGAACGATTGAATTAAATGGCAAGGTTGTCAAAAATCATTCACCCCAGCATGCTATCAAAAATGGCTTTGCTCTTGTTACAGAAGAAAGAAGATCGACAGGAATCTTCCCTGATTTAAGTATCAGTTTTAACTCAATCATTTCGAACATGAAACAATATAAAACAAAAAGCGGGTTCTTATCAGACCGCAAAGTTGCCGACGATACGCAATGGGTAATTGATTCCATGAAAGTAAAAACCCCGTCGCAAAAAACATCTATCGGCAGTCTTTCAGGTGGTAACCAGCAAAAGGTGATTATCGGGCGCTGGCTGTTAACAAAACCGGAAATTTTATTACTAGATGAACCGACACGAGGAATTGATGTTGGGGCAAAGTTTGAAATTTACCAGTTAATTAACGAGTTAGCTGCTGAAGGAAAAGGAATTATCATGATTTCTTCAGAAATGCCAGAGCTATTAGGTGTTTCTGACCGAATTTTAGTTATGAGTAATGGAAAAGCAGCAGGGATCGTAGAAACGGCAACAACGTCCCAAGAAGAAATTATGCGCTTAGCAGCTTTGTATTAGGAGGAGATGCAAATGAATAAATCAGCTACACAAAAAAGCAGTATAACCAAATTGCTCTTTGATAATGTGATATATGTCTTTTTAATCCTGCTTGTCATTGGAATCGTAATTGCTTCTCCTGACTTTCTATCAGTTACTAACCTGATCAATATTTTAAGCCAATCATCTTCCCGAATTATCATCGCGCTCGGGATGGCAGGAATTCTGATTACCGCTGGGACAGATTTATCCGCCGGACGATTGGTCGGGCTTGCGGCGGTTGTGTCTGCGTCTATGCTGCAAGCGGGCGATTATGCTTATAAAATGTATCCGAATTTGCCTGAATTACCACTAATTGTTCCAATCCTAATTGCTATGGTTGCAACTGGTTTAATTGCTACATTAAATGGTGTGGTTGTCGCTAAATTACACGTACCACCGTTCATTGCCACATTAGGCATGATGATTGGTGTATACGGAATCACATCTATCTACTTTGACCGCCCGCCATATGGTGCACAGCCAATCGGTGGATTAAGCGAAAAATTTACAACATTTGCCCAACGTGGGATTCCAATTGGATCATATGAACTTCCATATCTAGTTATTTATGCGATTGTCACAACTGTGATTATCTGGGTTATTTGGAATAAAACTCAATTAGGTAAAAACATGTTTGCAATCGGGGGGAACCCTGAAGCAGCAAAAGTATCTGGTGTTAACGTTGCAAGAAACCTGATTATTATCTATATGATTGCAGGTCTATTATATGGCTTCTCTGGTACGCTTGAAGCTGGTCGTGTTGGTAGTGCGACAAACAATACAGGAAACATGTACGAACTCGATGCCATCGCAGCCTGCGTAGTCGGTGGTGTATCCCTATCTGGTGGGATTGGATCAGTACCAGGCGTAGTAACCGGGGTATTAATATTCCAAATCATCAACTACGGACTAGCCTTCCTTGGCGTAAGCCCATACATCCAATTCATCGTAAAAGGACTAATCATCGTAGTAGCCGTAGCCTTCGACATGCGCAAACACGCAAAGAAAAAATAAGATTGCTGGTGTCAGGCACCGTTCGTGGACATTTGTCCACGAGTGGTGCCTGACACCTTTTTTCATACAAACTATCAAACAATTTGTAGGTGGGATTTGATGTTTTGTCTAATGACAGGGCTTGGCAGTGGTGTATAATGAAGGTATTGACTGAATATTTACATAAATATCACCGTAAGGGATCTTTGGGTCCAAAAGCTGCTTCCTAACGAAAATCGGCAAATTTACGTTTTTATCCTCCATGTGATCTATGAAACAGATAACATGCACGTAATCTCATTTAAAAAAGGGGAGTGTTTAATCATGCAACGACAAAAGTTATTGATTAATGGAGAAAGACTGAAAACGACATTAGAACAATTTGCAAACTTTGGCCGGACAGAAAACAATGGGGTCACAAGGCTATCCCTTTCAAAGGAAGATATTCGGGTGAGGGATTATTTCCGTGCTTGCTGTGAGGAGTTAGGGCTAACAGTCACTGTTGATGATATGGGCTGCATGTATGCAACATTGGCTGGCACCGAAGATAAACCGCCAATTCTACTTGGCTCCCATTTGGATTCGGTGAAAAAAGGCGGCCGTTTCGATGGTGTCTTAGGGGTCGTGGCCGGTTTAGAAGTGGTCAGAACGTTGGTCGAAAATCAAATTAAACCACAAATCCCAATTACAATTGTGAATTTTACGAATGAAGAGGGGGCAAGGTTTGAACCATCCATGATGGCATCAGGCGTGCTCTCCGGAAAATTTGATAAGGAAGTTATGTTGAAAAAGGTAGATTCAGAGGGAGTTACCTTTGGGGAGGCCTTAAAGGCAAGCGGCTACGAAGGAGAAGTGGAGAATCGTTTGAAAGAGGCAGCTGCCCTTTTAGAACTCCACATTGAACAAGGCCCTATCCTTGAAAAAGAAGAGTTCTCAATTGGTGTGGTTGAATGTGTGGTAGGGATGGCCTGTTATGAGATTGAAATAACAGGAGAATCTGATCATGCCGGCACCACCCCTATGAGTATGAGAAAAGATGCCCTGTTTGCTGCGAATAACTTAATCAATGAAATTCGCAGGCGGTTGGGAGTATTGGATGAAGAGCTAGTCTTTACGATAGGAAGGGTGAACGTGTACCCAAGCATCCATACTGTCATTCCAAATAAGGTGATCTTTACTTTAGAAGCCCGCCATAAAGACATGGAAATTGTCCGCACGGTTAAAAACTTCATCGAAGCACTCCCAACATTAACGTCTTTAAATGAGGGCTGTGAAGTCAAAACAACAAAATTATGGGAGCGGGACACAGTCTGGTTTGAACCAGAAATCTGCAAGGCGCTAGAAGAATCGGCCCGGTCGCTTGGGTATTCCAATAAAAGAATGGTTTCAGGTGCTGGTCATGATGCCCAGTTCATTGCTAGTTTCGTGCCGACAGCGATGCTGTTTGTCCCTAGTATTAATGGAAAAAGCCATTGTGAAGAAGAATTAACCACGTGGGAAGACTGCGAAAAAGGGGTTAATGTTTTATTGGATACGGTTTTAACCATGCTGTCAAAATAATCGATTTTAAGGGAGACCTTTTCGCGATGCGGAAGGGTTTCTTTTTTTGAATGTGGGCCTTAGCATTCCAGCGTCCGAAAAATTCAGGAAGTCAAACGCTTTTGGAAAAGATCATGGGTCAAACGCCCATCATGAAGCTCTCAAAGAAGATGTACCTGAAGGGATGGGCGGGATCATTGAACGTGTTGCTGACTTCCGAAACTATAACAATTCAATTGGCTTTTCGTTTCGGTTCTTTGCAACAGGAATGAAAGCCAACACAGACATCAAGCTGTTGGCCATTAATGGTATTGAACCCAATCCTGAAAACATCGCGAGCGGAAAATATCCATTCACCGCCACCCTTTATGCGATTACAGTGAAGGACAACCACAAGCGGACAATTAACCCATTTCTGGATTGGATGAAGGGACCACAGGGCCAAGAGCTCGTTGAAGAGGTTGGCTATATAAAAGCGATGGAGGATTAGGAATGATTGACGGCGTCAGATTAAAAAGCGAGTAGCATGCCCAAATGCTCCCCGTTTTCTTTATATCGATCTGTTTAATAAGACTCTTTGAAAATATAGGTTTCGCCAAGAATTTCTCTTAATTCGTAATCATTGGATGGAAGGGCTTCTTGTATGAATGTGTTCACTTCAGTAGGCTCAAGGTCATATAATACTTCGATTTCTTTTGCGAATAATAACCCTTCTTTTTCAAGGAGGTTTGTAAGCAACGGCGGTGTCTTTCCTTTTACGGATTCAGTTCCTCCTAGTATCTGTTCAAGTCCCTTTATATAGTATTCGAGCGGACGTGAACCAACGATTTTGACGCCTTTATTCTCTTCATTTACCATAATCACGGTTGGAAATCCACGCACACCAAGGCTTCTGGCAAATGTCAAATCTTGATTTAAATATTCATGCCCATCTGAAAGACCGGATTCTCGCACTACTTGTTCCCCAGCCAACCCAATTTGATTGACGATGTTAATCAATACCTGTTCATCCCCGATGTTCTGGTTAAAGGCAAACACCGCTTCCCTCGCCCGGCGTAAAAAAGTACGTGCTAGATGTTCATCCTTTTGTTGAACCATTTTAAATACACGGGAGGGAGTATAAGAGGATTGAACTGGATTATCGAGCCATAATGTCCCGTCAATAGGCATGCGGGAGTACTCTCCTACTTCACGCCAGTGACCAGCAACATCTGAAGGGCTGCCGATGCCATTGGCTACGTCAGCAAATCCATCCCAATTTTCAAGTAATCCCCCCATCACTGTATGTAATTCAAAGTAATGTCCAAACTGCTCTTCAAATTTGCGCAAAACGGGCTCAAGCGCCCAGCAGTGTGAGCAAATGGGATCCGTTACATAATAAAGAGTAATTTTCTTTTGAGGTTGGTTTAGAACAATTGTCTCTAAATCATTATCTGATGCTTCACCACATACGCCTGTTTCTAAATCGCACACCATTTTATTAGTCATGGTTATCCTCTTTTCTTTATTTGTTCTTATATTTCTGCGCCCATTGCTGGATGGGGCCAAGTGCCATTGTCAAAGTTTTTCCCTTTTCAGTAAGTAGATACGAAATATGGACGGGTGAACCTGCTGTTACTTTTTTTTCAATTAACCCGAACTCAACCAGTTCATTTAGTTTTAACGAAAGGGCTCTCGGTGTAATATCTGCTATGTCCCGTTTGATTTCTGAAAAATGGGCTTGACCGTTGGGGCAGAGGGAAAGGTAATGGATTATAAGTCCATTCCATTTTTTACCTAATATTTCAAATGAATATTCCAAATAAGGGCAAATTTCCAATATACACACCTCACTTACTTTTAGTGTATATATGATATAAAAAATATATCAAGTATAAAAAGTATACTATATTTTCTTAAATGCTAGCCTTTGCCGAATGCCCTAAACAGGAAAGGGTGTAGCCGACATGATTGTGACAGAACTAGCCGCTTTTCGTGTAACCACAGAAGGAGTGATACTAGAAGAACTCCAAGATGGTGTCGAGCTTGAAACGGTTAAGGAAAAAACAGAAGCTTCATTCAAGGTTAATCCAGCCATTTTAAAAACAGCAAGGTAAATGGATTCCGAAAATACGGAAAATTCCGCCTCGTCGGAATCGAATAACCGAGAATTTCCGAATTTCCGGAATGTTAATCAAATATAATAAGCAGGGTATTGTGTTTAAGAGTTATGTAAAATAAAAATTTAGTATTATACTTGTATGATAATAAAGAAAATTTGTATTTTTCTAAATTCGGTTATGAATCTTGGCATGGAACTTGCATTTAAATAAGGTGAGCTTTTGGTTGTAAACGCTTACCTAACAAGGGGGTTCTGAAGCTTACTTAAAAAACAAAGGGGGATTTCAATGCAATTACTTATTATTCTTTTATCACTAGGGCTATTAATGTTTGTTGCCTACCGAGGATTTTCAGTTATCTTATTTGCACCGATTTGTGCACTTTTAGCTGTTTTACTCGTTGACCCAAGCCATGTTTTACCGTTCTTTTCCGGCGTTTTCATGGAAAAAATGGTCGGATTTATTAAATCTTACTTCCCGGTATTTTTATTAGGAGCGATTTTCGGAAAAGTGGTTGAAATGTCCGGGATTGCAGAATCGATCGCGAAGACGATCGTCCGTCTCCTTGGTGCAAAACGAGCGATGCTAACTATCGTATTATTAGGCGCTATATTAACGTATAGCGGTGTAAGCTTATTCGTAGCTGTTTTTGCTATTTACCCATTTGCTGCCCAAATGTTCAGAGAAGCAAATATCCCTAAGCGCTTAATCCCAGGAACGATCGCACTTGGTGCTTTCACATTCACAATGGATGCCCTGCCAGGGACTCCACAAATTCAAAACGTTATTCCCATTGCTTTCTTTAAAACAGATATTTATGCGGCACCAACACTTGGCATTATCGGCGCCATTTTTGTCTTAGGACTTGGACTCTTATATCTAGAAACACGCAGGAAAAAGGCAGCAAAAGCAGGAGAAGGCTATTTTGGATTTGGAAATGAGAATGCAGCCGCATTGGATTTGGCCAAGGCAAATCATAAGGAAGACGTAGTTGTTCCGGATTTAACTTCACAGCAATCTGTATTAAGACAAATCATGGCGTTTGTACCGCTTGTGTTAGTAGGGGTTACAAACAAACTGTTCATCACCTACATCCCAAAATGGTATCCGAACGGATTTGATTTTTCTGCGATTGGTTTAAAGGCTTATACAGTAGATGTACCTACTGTTGCAGCTATCTGGGCCATTGAAATGGCGCTAGTAGTTGGGATTATCACGACACTTGCCTTTGATTGGAAACGAGTAACCGTGAACTTTAAAGAAGGACTTAACTTAAGTATTGCCGGCGCCTTGCTTGCGACAATGAATACGGGTGCCGAATATGGATTTGGTGGAATTATTTCTTCTCTTCCTGGATTTACAAAAATTAGTGATGGCATTTCTAGTACCTTTACAAATCCGCTCGTTAATGGTGCGGTTACAACTAGTTCCCTTGCAGGTATTACCGGTTCTGCCTCTGGTGGTATGGGGATTGCCTTAGGCGCAATGGCTGATAAATACAATCAGGCGATTGCAGCAGCAAATATTCCACCAGAAGTTATGCACCGTGTTGTTGCGATGGCATCCGGTGGAATGGATACACTTCCACATAACGGCGCTGTCATTACGCTGCTTGCCGTGACAGGATTAACACACAAGCAATCGTACCGCGACATTTTCGCCGTAACGATTATTAAAACGGTAGCCGTTTTCTTCGTTATTGGTCTCTATACTTTATTTGGGATTATCTAAATCGTGGTGTGAAAATATAGAAAAATAGTTTTCTAGTTATTAAGGAGGATGCTCGTATGAGCAAATCATTAGCAGGAAAAACAGCATTTATTACAGGGGCTGCAAGTGGTATTGGATTAGAAATCGCGAAGACTTTTGCACAAGAAGGAGCAAAAGTGGTGATTTCAGATGTAAATGCTCCCAAAAGCGAAGAAGTGGCTGCTGAACTAAGAGAGCAAGGACTTGAAGCTATTTCTGCGCCATGTGATGTTACCGACGAGGAAGCGTTTAGAAGCAGCCTTGAGTTTGCTAATAAAACCTTCGGCAGCCTTGATATTTTAGTCAATAACGCAGGAATGCAGTATGTATCTCCCATCGAGGAGTTTCCTACTGAAAAATTCGAATTACTAGTCAAAATCATGTTAACCGCTCCTTTTATCGGGATTAAAAATGTATTCCCGATTATGAAGAAACAAGGTTTTGGAAGAGTCATCAATATGGCTTCGATTAATGGTGTGATCGGGTTTGCCGGCAAGGCTGCCTATAATAGTGCGAAGCACGGCGTCATTGGTTTGACCAAAGTGGCGGCATTAGAGGGTGCTGCGGACGGAATCACCGTAAATGCTCTCTGTCCAGGCTATGTGGATACGCCACTGGTAAGAAACCAATTGGGAGATTTAGCAAAAAGTCGGAATGTCAGTTTAGATCGTGTCATTGAAGAAGTACTCTTTCCGCTAGTTCCGCAAAAAAGGCTATTATCGGTAACAGAAATTGCAGATTACGCGGTCTTTTTAGCAAGTGACAAAGGAAGAGGTGTAACAGGTCAAGCAGTCATTCTAGATGGCGGATACACTGCCCAATAATTGCAAATAGTGAATCCTATTCGATTGTTCGAATAGGATTTTTATTTTGCATGAAAATACTTCCAATTTCTCAATCCTATGTCGTTATTTGATATAATGACAATGTCTAATGTGCAAAGGTGGGAAAAGAATGTTCGAAGGGCTTGAGGGAATCCCTGTTAATTGGCATAAGCAAATTATTAATCTATTAGCAGAAAGAATTGTCGTCGTTGATCATAATGGTATTATTCTTTACATAAATGAAGCATATTGTGAGTTTTTAGGAACAACCGTGAAAGATGCCATCCACCGGCCTGTACAGGATGTCATTGAAAATACACGCATGCACATCGTCGCCAAAACAGGGCAGAAAGAGCTTGCTGCTCTTCATCCGATTAATGACAGTGAAATGATTGCAAACCGTTTCCCCATCATGGAGGATGGAAAAGTAGTCGGAGCAGTCGGAACAGTCATGTTTCGCACTCCTGAGGAATGGCGGATGTATAAGACCAAAATACAAGGGCTTGTCGAAGAATTAAAGTATTATAAAACCAAACTTGAAAAAGATCTGAAAAGTAGATACCAATTCCATGATTTAATTGGAAAAAACTCTACTTTTCAAGCAACAAAGAAATTAGCAGAAAGAATATCTGGAAGCAACTCATCCGTTTTATTGATTGGTGATTCTGGGACAGGTAAGGAATTATTTGCACATGCCATCCATAATAGCAGCATGCGGGCATCCTTGCCTTTCGTGGCGATTAATTGTGCCTCTATACCTGAACATTTGCTAGAATCGGAACTATTTGGATATGATGACGGTGCATTTACAGGAGCAAAGAAAGGCGGCAAGAAGGGGCAGTTCGAAATTGCTGACAATGGGACCCTTTTTCTAGATGAAATTGGGGATATGCCACTCTCGATGCAAAGTAAACTTTTAAGAGTCTTACAGGAAAAAGAGGTTCAACGCGTCGGTGGTCAAAGGTCTATTTCTGTAGATGTACGAATCATTGCAGCGACCCACCGGGATTTAGAGAAGCTGGTGGAGGAAGGAAAGTTCCGCCAGGATTTGTACTACCGCTTAAATGTGATCAAATTAGAAATTCCCCCACTTCGTGAACGAAAAGAAGATATTCCACTCATCTCTCAAAGTCTATTAAAAAAATTAGAGAGAAAATTTTACCGCAAAGGTATTGTGCTATCGACTGAAGTAAAAGAAAGACTAATGCTGCATACATGGCCAGGAAACATTCGGGAGCTTGAGAATGTATTGGAACGATCCATTAATGTTCTAGATGGGAAAACGATTGAAGTGGTCCACCTGCCACTTTACTTACGTGAAATAGAGCATAAGACTACCTTTGTTAATGCTGCAAATTCCTCCAATCTTTTGTCGGCCCGAGAAACGCCGTTACAAATTTCCCCATTAAAAGAAACGCTTGCTCTTGCCGAAAAGGAAGCAATTCTAAATGCGTTAAAAGTGGCAAACGGCAATAAGCAGGAAGCGGCTAAATTATTGAATATCGGGAAAACGAGTTTTTATGAAAAGTGCAAATTATATGATATAAAATAGCAATAATTTCTTAGTTGTTGATGGGGATTAATCTCAATGTATAAAAGAAAATTATTCTATGGTAATAGTAACAACTCTAGTTTATGATAAGAGGAAATATTTCGAAAATATTTAGAGTGGGTGGAAGTAAGTTGATCCTGTTAGACTATATTGTTAATCTCGCAATTTTTTCACTGCTGGTGAGTACACCTTTAGTCATCTTTTCATTTATTAAATTTAGACCCATTAAGCTGATTCGCATTTGGACCTCTCTATATGCGGGAGTAGTTTCCGTTATCCTAATTATGCTGTCATTCCAACAACAGGAGTATTCTTATGATATCAGGTATGCCCCTGTGATTCTCATTTTTGCCTATCTTGGACCGCTGCCAGGATTAATTACAGGGCTAATTTCCTTACTCACAAGATTGTTGACAAGTGGTCAGTGGTACCCGGCTATTATTGGCTGGGGATTCTTGATGATGGGTTTTTCAGTCATTTATTACTATATTAAACGATTCACCGCGATTAAAAGAAGTTTCATCTTATTTGCTGCCTATATTGTGATGTATGGAATCACTGTCATTGTTTTTAACATATTTATTGATAACCCTATCTTTCATATCCAATATTTACTATTTGTGATGTTAGGGGTTATTATTGGTGCATTGCTTGTTGAGTCATATATGAAGCTGCATAGATTAAATTCTAGATTAACAGATATGTATAGGCTGGTTGAAGGAAGTGAATCCAAATACCGTCTTATCGCTGAGAATACATCCGACCTGATCATGGTTATGGATAAAGAGCAGGCGATCAGTTACTTTTCTCCTTCACACAAGATGGTTTTAGGGTTTCAATGCTGCGAGCTTGAGAGTTTTGAATTATGTAAGTTTATTCATCCTGACGATGTGAATCGGTTTCGAACGACCGTTAAATTGATGTTCGACAAGAAAGAATCACAATCAATGGAATTCCGATTAAAACACAAAGAAGGACATTGGATGGAATTCGAGTCACGCTGTATGCCTGTAAAAGGAGAGAATGATCTCATCGCAAATATTGTGATCATTAGCAGAGACATCTCTGAACGAAAGCAAGCTGAAGAAATTCTACTGCGATCGGAGAAATTATCGATTGTTGGGGAGTTAGCAGCAGGAGTGGCTCACGAAATTAGGAATCCACTAACCACGCTAAAAGGCTTCATGCAGCTTTATAAAAGGGGGGATAGTTCGATTGATGAATTGCTCCTTAGTGAGTTGGAGCGGATTGAAACGATTACGAGCCAGCTGCTTACTTTAGGGAAACCCCAAGCCGTTCAACTAAACCGAACGAATATCCTTGAATTAATTGAAGGTACACTTGAACTACTAGCCCCAGAGGCTTTGATGAGTAATATCCAATTTAAGCTGGATTTTGAAGAATCCGCTTACTTTATAATCTGTGAGAAGAATCAATTAAAGCAGGTTTTTCTAAATATATTAAAGAATGCAATGGAAGCTATGAAAGACGGGGGAGAAATTCATATCACCCTTCAGAGAGGAGCAGAAGATGAGTGCATCATTTCTGTACAAGATCAAGGCTGCGGAATCCCTGAAGAACTGCTGCCTCGTTTAGGCGAACCATTTTACACACTAAAGGAAAAAGGCACAGGCCTCGGATTAATGATTAGCCATAAAATCATCAAACAGCACCAAGGCAGCATTACCTTTAGCAGCAATGAAAAAGCAGGAACCTTAGTCGAAATAAAACTACCATCCGCTAGTTGAGAATGGTGAATTTAGTGATATGAGTGTCAATTTGTGTGTCAATCTGGGTGTCGATCTGGGTGTCAGGCACCACCCGTGGACAAATGTCCACGAGTGGTGCCTGACACCTTTTTGCGCTTAAGTAGAAGTTCATATTCAATTCATATATGCTTTGTATAATCGAGTGTGTAATCGTGAAACCAACGATATGGAGGTTTGTGATTATAGAAAGGATGTAAAGATATATGTCAGATGTGAAGAATGAGAAGGGGTGGCGCCAGTTTATTCGATTGGTTCAGCATACTAAACCCTCTAAGGTTCTCCTTTGTATCGCCCTGTTATTAAGTGTAGGGACCACTGTGGTGGGGCTATTAGTCCCCTTATTCACCAAAAATCTTATTAATGATTTTTCACTTAGTACCTTAAGTACAGCAAGAATAATTCTCCTTGTCTCGGCCATCTTACTCCAAGCGGTGGCCAGCGGGATATCCATTTATTTATTAAATCAGATCGGCCAATCGGTTGTGGCCGGGATTCGCGACCGTTTATGGAAGAAACTCCTCGTCTTACCAATCCCGTTCTATGATGAAAATCAAACGGGTGAAACGGTCAGCCGAATGACCAATGATACCGCAGTGGTAAAAGGCTTAATTACTGACCATCTCGCCAATTTCCTCTCAGGGACCATTTCTATCATTGGTTCGATTATAGTCTTACTTTTATTGGATTGGAAAATGGCTTTGTTGATGTTTATTGCTCTGCCGCTTGCAGCAGTCATATTAATGACACTTGGTCGAAAGATGCATCTGGTGTCCAAAGGAATGCAAACCGAAACAGCAAAGTTTACTTCAATCATTCAGCAAGTGTTATCAGAAATACGCTTAGTAAAAGCCTCAAATGCGGAAGCAATCGAATATAAGAATGGTAAAAGCGGCATCACCAAATTGTTTCAATATGGATTGAAAGAGGCGAAAATTCAAGCGCTTATTACTCCATTAATTGGTGTAGTCATCATGGTATTACTAGTCGTGATTCTTGGATTCGGTGGAATGAGAGTATCGTCGGGTGCATTACAGGCGGGGGACCTAGTTGCATTTATTATGTATCTTTTTCAAATCGTCATGCCATTGGGGCAATTGGCCGCTTTTTTTACCCAATTTCAAAAGGCAACGGGCGCCACAGAACGAATTATCACAATTATGGATATGACAGAGGAACAAGATGATTCCATGAGGGACGTTCAAAATATGAATCAACCGATAACTGTGGAGCATCTACATTATTCATATAAAAATGGGGAAGCGGTATTAAAAGATATCAGTTTTACCGCAGAAGCAGGGAAAGTGACAGCGATAGTCGGTCCAAGCGGGAGCGGGAAAACAACGTTATTTTCTTTATTGGTGCGGTATTACCAACCGCAACAAGGAATGATTCTCCTTGGGGAGGAGCCAATTAATGAATTCTCACTGTTTTCTTGGAGAAGCCAAATTGGCTATGTATCACAGGAAAGCCCAATTGTAGCAGGCACCATCCGTGATAATATATGTTACGGAATGGATAAACAAGTGGATGAGGCTGATTTACAAAGGGTAGCGAAAATGGCTTTTGCTGATCAATTTATTGCGGAACTGCCAAATGGATTTGACACCGAGGTCGGAGAACGAGGAATTAAATTATCTGGTGGGCAACGGCAAAGAATTGCGATTGCTCGTGCCTTTCTGAGGGATCCGAAAATATTAATGTTAGATGAAGCGACCTCCAGTCTTGATAGCAAATCGGAACAAGTGGTTCAACAAGCCTTACAGAATTTAATGAAGGGGCGAACCACACTCGTTATTGCCCACCGTTTGTCCACCGTCATTGATTCGGATCAAATTATCTTTTTGGACAAGGGGACCATTACCGGAAGCGGCACACATAAACAACTTGTACAAACTCACTCCTTATATCGTGAATTTGCCGAACAGCAATTACGGATTAGCGAACCTGTTTAATAGTTGGAAAGGGATGAGGGTAGATGACAAAGATTTTAATTGTCGATGATGATGCCAATATTCGTGAACTGGTCTTGCTTTTTTTAAAAAAGGAAGGATTTGAACTGTTTGAAGCAGCGGATGGGGTGCAGGCCTTACAGTTGCTCGAAAAAGTAAAGGTTGATTTAGCGATTATTGATATTATGATGCCAAACATGGATGGCTGGGAATTATGCCAAGCGATTCGTGAGTTCAGTGATATGCCGGTCTTAATGTTGACCGCCAAAGGCGAAACCTCACAAAAGGTGAAAGGTTTTGAACTGGGGGCGGATGATTACCTCGTTAAGCCTTTTGATCCTGTGGAATTAACAGCCAGAGTCAAAGCCGTATTAAAACGGTATAAAATAACGGTCTCACAAACCATAACCATTGATGACTTTAGGCTGAACCGAAGAAACCATGAAATTTCTTTTAAAAATAAGGAAATTACCATTCCGTTGAAAGAATTTGAACTGTTGTTTAAATTAGCTAGCTACCCTGGAAAAACATTTTCACGAGAGGTATTGATTGAAGATATTTGGGGCTATGACTATGAAGGGGATGAACGAACGGTCGATGTGCATATTAAAAGGTTAAGAGAGCGGTTCTCAGAAGAAGAATTTCCGTTTCGGATTCAGACGATACGGGGATTAGGCTACCGCTTTGAGGTAAAACAATGAAGATCAAACGGTTTTTCCAGCATTTATTTGGGATGACTTTTTTCATTGTATTTGTTTCTATTAGTTTTTCAGCAGGGTATTTCATCGTCTCAGGAATCTATCAACTTTTCGATCTTCAGACATCCGATTATATTCGTCACATGGCAGAAGTCGTCAGTAGTATCTTGACGATGGTGTTAATTGGGTTTGTGATTGCGTTATTTACGAACTCTAGGCGTCATAATCTCTTTCATGAAGTACTGGAGGCATTAAGCAGGATTGCGAAGGGGGATTTTAATGTATACCTCGATCTAAAAGTAGGCAGAGCCAATCAATTTACTAAACTGATCGATCATATCAATCATATGGCTAAGGAATTAAAGCAAATGGAAGAGTTGCGCCAGGAATTTATTTCTAATGTCTCACATGAAATTCAGTCGCCGCTAACGTCAATAATGGGGTTTGCCCAAGCCCTCCAAAACGATCAGCTAACAAACGAAGAAAGAAACCATTATCTCAATATCATTGAAACGGAAAGCAGAAGGTTATCAAAGTTAAGTGATAATCTCATGAAATTGACCTCACTAGAATCTAAACATCATCCCTATGAGCGGAGAAGCTATCGGTTAGATCAACAAATACGGACGATCATTTTAGCCTGTGAACCGCTTTGGTTGGAAAAGGATCTGGAATTAGATGTGTCTCTTAAGAAGGTCATTATCACCGCGGATGAGGATTTGATGAGTCAGGTTTGGACCAACCTCATTCACAATAGTATTAAATTTACGCCTAGTCAGGGGATGATCCGTGTTCAACTCGAAAAGGTAGATGACAAAACGATCGTGAACATTACGGATACGGGGATTGGCATCTCGAAAAAAGACCAAATCCATGTGTTTGAACGATTCTACAAGGCCGATAAGGCAAGGGACCGTTCAAAAAGCGGGAGCGGATTAGGACTCTCCATCGTAAAAAAAATCATCGAACTCCACGATGGAACCATCTTAGTAGAAAGCGAAGAAGGAAAAGGAACTACCTTTACCATTACACTATAATCAACCTTTCAGTGTTGTTTTGGGTGTCAGGCAC
>NZ_JBALOS010000174.1:4585-27153 GCF_036962765.1 Neobacillus drentensis | reverse complement strand
CTAAAACATTAAAAAATAGTCATATTACATTTTTAGCAGCGGCTGTTTTATTATTTTGGATCAAAACTTATGCTGCTTATCAAATTGAATTTAATCTAGGTATTGAAAATAACCTACAAAAGTTTTTGCTTTTAATAAATCCATTAAGTTCAGCCCTGTTCTTTTTTGGATTAGCACTACTATTTAAGAAGCATTTAAAGATGATAATGATCATAATAAATTTCCTATTATCATTCTTATTGTACGCAAATATTGCTTACTATCGTTTCTTTAATGATTTCATTACTGTGCCAGTATTAATGCAAACTAAAACAAATGCTGGACAACTTGGTGACAGTGCACTTTCATTAATGTCACCATTTGATATTTTTTATTTTACAGATACATTTATTTTAATTGCATTAGCATTAACTATTTTTAAGAACGTAACGGTAACGAACAGAAAAACCTATAAAATTGTTCTATTATTTTCANNAATTTAGGGTTAGCAGAAAAGGATCGTCCACAATTGCTGTCACGTTCTTTTGACAGGAATTATTTAGTAAAATACCTTGGTGCGTATAACTTTACAATTTATGATGTCATCCAAAATATCAAATCATCAAGTCAACGAGCATTGGCTGATAGCAGTGATATTACAGATGTTGAGAACTACCGAAAAGCAAACTATGCGGCACCAAATCCAAAATACTTTGGAAAAGCTAAAGGTATGAATGTCATTTATATTTCGATGGAATCATTTCAAAGTTTTATGATTGATTATAAGATGCCAAACGGACAGGAAGTAACACCATTTTTGAATTCATTGGCACATGATCATAATACGTTCTATTTTGATAATTTCTATCACCAAACTGGTCAAGGGAAAACATCGGATGCCGAGTTCTTGATGGAAAATTCATTATATCCAATGGCACAAGGGGCAGTTTTTGTTAACAAAGCCCAAAACACTTATCAAGCTATGCCTTCTATTTTAAAAGGACAGGGATATAGTTCAGCTGTGTTTCATGGAAACTATAAGACGTTCTGGAATCGAAACGTAATCTATAAAGCGTTTGGTTACGATCAATTTTATGATGCTGAGTACTACAGCATGTCTGATGAAAATACTAAAAACTATGGAATGAAAGATAAACCTTTCTTCAAAGAATCGATTCCATTACTTGAAAGCTTAAAGCAGCCGTTCTATACAAAATTCATTTCATTGTCTAACCATTTCCCATTTGAAATGGATCCGCAAGATACAGTGTTTCCTGCTGGGGATTACGGGGATACGGTCGTAAACCAATATTTCCAATCCGCAAACTATATGGATCAGGCATTTGAGCAGTTCTTTAATGATTTAAAAGCTAACGGATTGTATGATAATACTATAATTGTTATGTATGGTGACCATTACGGTATCTCAGAAAACCATAATGATGCAATGGCAAAGGTTATGGGTGTGGACGAAATCACTCCTGCAATCAATGCTAAATTACAGCGCGTACCATTGTTCATTCACGTGCCTGGTGTAAAGGGTGGAGTGCAACACCAAGTTGGCGGTGAAGTAGATGTTCGTCCAACTGTTCTTCATTTATTAGGGATTGATACGAAAGACTATATGGAGTTTGGTTCCGATTTACTTTCTAAACAACACCGCAATTGGGCTTTATTTAGAAATGGTGACTTTGTCTCATCCGATGCAATCCAGATTAATGAGAAATGTTACTCCTCTGCAACAGGTGAATTATTAGGAGATGACAAAATTTGTAAGGATGTAGACAGCAAAGTTAATATGGAGCTAAATATGTCTGATGAAATTGTTTATAAAGACTTACTACGGTTCTATAAGCCAGAAGGATATACCCCAATTAACCCTAATGATTATGAATATTTAGGTCCAAAAGGTGACAAGGCAACAGAAGAGTAACATGATGAAAGAGAGAAGGAGCGTTACCTTCTCTCTTTTTTATTTTGCTTCAAATAATTTAGGAAATTACATAAAGGAGCACTATCTATGAACAATAGAATTCTTCAATTTATCATTTCAGTAATCGTAATCATGACTTTCATTCTGTCTGGGTGTTCTGGAAGCGAATCTACTAGCGAAAAAGGGATTGGAAATACCTCCTCAGTAAGCAAAAATAAAGAAATAGATACGAATGAACCAAGTGATTCAAAAATACCTTCACAATCTCAGTCCAAAGCAGTTGAGCAGAAACCTAGTAATAAAAAATTATTGCCCACTACCATTGTAAAAAATATCGATGGGGATACCGTTGATATTAACTTAAATGGCAAGATAGAAAAGGTAAGGATGCTTTGTGTGGATACACCAGAGACCCATCATCCTAGGTTAGGGGTTCAGCCATTTGGACCGGAAGCAGCGGAATATACAAAGAAGATTCTCTCTGTTGGGACGAAAGTCGAAATTGAACTTGGCTTGGGCGAAGGTAGAGATAAATATGGGCGATTACTTGCTTATATTTATGTGGACGGAAAAATGTTTAATGAAATGCTTCTAGAGAAGGGCTTAGCTCGAGTGGCCTATATTTATGCCCCTAATACGCAATATGTTGATGAATTTTATGCGATCCAAAAGAAAGCACAAAAAAAAGGAGTTGGCATCTGGTCCATTGAAAATTATGCTCAGGAGGATGGGTATAATACCGATAATGCCAAAGGAGATAATGAAAAAGGAACTCAATCAAACGCATCATCTGGAAATAATTATGAAAATAACCCAAGCGATGATCAAGAAATCAACCTGAAATGTAAAGGGAAAATTAAGGGAAATGCTAATTCCCATATCTATCATGTGCCTAGCGGCAGTTATTACGAATCCACTACTGATAATATTGTCTGGTTTTGTTCAGAAAAAGAAGCCCAGGAAGCAGGCTACCGGAAATCAAAGCATTAAGATTATTGTGTATAGGATTGCAGCAGGCTTTTGAATGCCTGCTGCTTTTTAAATCTAAATATTAATAAAAAATTAGCCATGTACCAATTGTTATCATATAATAAATAAAATATATTATTTTGAAAAAGTTAGGAGAGAGATCGCATGAGAGACGTTACCTTATTGAGTATATTTGAACATCACATTGCCCAAAAATATTTAAATCGCTCTGGTCTTGCCCATGCGATTGCTGTTGCCTACCATGCCTTTCAATTAGGGAAAGAGCATCAGTTGGATGTTGACATTGCTGCAAAGGCAGGGCTTCTCCATGATATGGGACATTATACATGGTATAAAAATGGAAAATGGGATTATGATTTATACAAGCAAAATGACATTCATCCGATAAAAGGTGCGGAAAGAGCGCATAAGCTTCTGATCCGTCTTGGTGAAAATCCAATCAAAGCCAAAACAATTGCACTTGCGATTTTATTTCATACAGACTCATTTTTACCATCTAACGATATTGTGAGGACACCATTACAGCAAATTGTTAAATGGGCCGATGAAAAGGATGAAGAAGAAGGCGGCATGCATCATTACCGGACCATTGAATATGAACGGGCCAAACAAAGTATTATTCGCCTAGATGAATGGATCGACAAAGAATATGAATAAAGAAAAGGCGGTGCAGATGCTGCACCGCCTTTTAAAATTACTTCCTTGTAAAGCCCTCTTCTTGTAAAAATTCCCTAGCTTCCTCATAGGTATCGAATGTTGCATCAAGGTTTAACCCAAAATAAATATTCCATGATTCATTTTCTTCCACTAGAATGAGGAGATTATTACCGCTATCTACCCAGCGCTCTTCTTTTGAATCGCCAATAATGGCTTCTTCACCAGCCGTTACCTCAACAGGAGAGAGTGATTGAATGGCTTCCTTTAACAACTTACGAAGTTGGTCTTCGGTGAAATCACGGATATTTACCAACCCTTTTTCGTCCGTGTCATAATTGTCCAGCATCCCAGCATAAACAAATCCATTTCCGTTTGGGTGTAAGTGGTATACAATGTTTTTCTTATCTGTGACACTGCCTTCGAATTGAAAATTGACTCGTCCCATAGAAACATTTTTTCGTTCCAATTCTGAGAACGATTCTATTATCGCTAACTTTTCATCATATGTAAGCATAGTTTCCTCCATCTATTTAAATAAAACCTCTTTCATCATACAGATATTTTACCCAAACGTAAATTCTTTAAAAAATAATTGTTAAGGGGGGCGTAATTTTTAAAGAAAATATTGGAAAATATTAATATTTTAGTGTAAAATTACACAATAAAGGAAAATTTGATACCATTACCATTTTGGTGAGTTTGGGGGTAGGTTTTCATGGATTCAAATATTAGGGAAGAGCATCGGAAAATCTTTAGAAAAGAGTTATTCACACTCCGCGAGGAAGGTTATCTTTCTGAAGCAATCGTCGACAAGGTTGCAAGTGCACATTATAAGTACCATAAGGATCTATTAGAAATGGAGGCCAAACCTTCTGAATATGAAGCAAGTGTACCGATCCATCCTTCGATACCTCAAAAACCTCAAAAAGTAAAGAAAACAATGACACCTGAAGAAATTAGGGAAAGAAATATTACATGGTTATTAAACATTGGGGTGATCTTCTTATTAATTGGAGGGTTGTTTGTAGCAACAAGTAATTGGGAATCGATGACAAGTATTATGAAAAGTGGATCGATAGCAATTGTGGCTTTATTATTTTACGGAATTGCTTTTTTAACAAAAAAAATATTAAAAATAGAAAAGACAGCTTTTGCATTTAGTGTTCTAGGAAGTTTGTTTTTGCCAATTTTTATTCTTTCGCTTGGATGGTTTGGGTTATTAGGTTCATATTTATCCATATCTGGTGAAGGGCGTTATCTACTCGGTATGCTCGGGAGTTTGCTACCGGTCATCGTTTACTATTTATTTGCAAAAAACTTGTCTTCAAGATTATTCGTTTGGTTTTCCTTTGTTTCAATATCTATAGGAATGGCATTTCTTTTAGCTAGTTTCCATTTAAAGATGGATTTCTTTTACTTAGGTATGATGGTTTTCAATGCTAGTTTAATTTTTGTGTATCATCAGTTCAAGAACAAGGAATCATTCAAATTATTTACAAATGAATTTATTCCTTATGTACAAGTAAATCTCGTTTTGTGTACACTATTTATGCTTTTTTTATACGATAATGAGGTCCTATACAGCTTCAACCTGCTGTTAACCGCAATTATTTATTTATCGATGATGTATGTAAGCGGTCGAAAAGAATATCATTTCATCTTTAGTGTCATGATTGTCTATGGCGCTTACCAATTGATTGAGCATAGCTTCCTCCATTATTTTGGAGAGATTATTTATGCATTAATCGGTTTTGGAATGGTATTTGTTCCAAAAGCTTTGAATGATAAATTTTCATTAAATAAAGCATTCCAATATACAAGTGCTGTGATTTCTGGTTTAGCCTTTATTTATATAAGCCTTGAAGGGATTTTACTGCGTGCAGGGAATCCATCGATTGTGCTTATGCTGGCCTATTTTATCATTGCCGTAAACTTTATTTATTTGTCCCATCATGGTTCAAGAGTGTTGTTTCCTTATTTAGGCGCGGTTTTTGCGGCTTCTGGCTTGTTTGAAACAATTGCATTATTAACAGATCCATTCGATACCATCCATTTTTCTCTGCAGTTATCCATTACGGGGTTTATCCTATTTAATATTTTCGGCATAGCACAACTTTCAAAGTATGTAAAGATTATTCAGATTGCCTCTAGAGATGTCGGTTTGTCGATCATGGGGCTTGCTATGTTGACGGCGATTTCGTTGATATTATGGTGGGAACTTGGTGTCATGCTATTACTCTTTTTGGCTGCTGCTTATCTAGTTTATAAAAAGGAAACAAGAATTTTTCTTAAGGAAGGCGCTTTATGGATTATTCCTAGTTTACTAGGTTTTTCAATAGCCGCCTTTGGAGAAGAATTGAATAGTAATTTTTCTATGTATCTTAATGAATATGGGTACGGAATTAATTTTGCTACAGGGGCAATCCTGGTTTTATTAACAAGCTTTATATGGAAAATGGCTGGGGAGAAGCATTTAGATAAAATCTCTTTATATACCTCACAGGCATTCTACACACTTGCCATTTTCCATGCTTTGTTTAATCCGATGAATCATCTATGGGTTCAGCCACTTGTCATGTTGGTTGGAATCGGAATGTATTATTATTTATATAAAAAAATTGGTACAAAGTGGGTTCCATATTTAGTAAGTATCACTGTACTGCTCACGTATTTATCTATCATACAAGCCATTTTGCTGAAATTTACTTTAAGTCATACCATAAATTCACTAATCGCTTCTATTAGTGCAGTGATCACGCTTCTAATCGCCTATATCAGTCGAAAAAATGACTTGAACTTGTCAAATGCGTTTGGATGGGTAGGACACAGCATATATCCGCTAGCGCTATTATTTACATGGTTTGCTTTTCAGAAAGACTCTGTTTACAGCTTTATCTTGGCGTTGTTTGTATATGCTTTTAGCACAAAATTGACGAAGGTAGAATGGAAAATGAAAGGTTTTCTCTATGGCAGTTTTACAACCTTATTCTTTATTGTTTCAACAGGGTTTGACTTAGTATACAATTTTGATTTTGGATACTATGAGTTTCCGATCACGAGTTGTGTTATTCTTTTATTTGCTTTACTTGCCAAGGATGAGTTTAAGAAACGGACAGCTTATTATTTAGTTCCATTTTCCATAATTGGGATTGTGTTTACTGCCATTACCTATCCGTTTGATATGTTGCCATATCTTGTCACACTTGTCTATACATTTGGGATACTGTTTTATTTGCATAAAATCAATTGGGATGTTTTAGGGGTTATTCCATTAATCTTAGCTTTTATTGCGACTATTGAGTTCACACATCAGAGTGAATTAGTTGGGCTGGAAAAAATGCTATTAACTGGAGGCTTAGGGATCGTTCTGTCGATTGTTGGTCAGTTCGTTTATAAAAAGTTAATCATATATAGTCCGAAACTTATTCAAACAAAACTAGACGGATATACACTGGTTTCATTGATGTTTTTCGCTCTTATGTACACATTTGATCATGAATACATTTGGAGGGATGCTTTGCCAGGCGTGCTAATCTCGGTTTCTCTTTTATTGCAAAAAAAAAGAGTTCCAGAACGTTTCTCTGTCCTTATGACGATACTTGGCGGAGCCTATTTATTCCAACCATACTATTCACTTGTGGCAGAGCTAAATATTCCGTCACTATGGGAGCGGGAAGTGATAGTCCTTCCATTTATTATTCTTATTATTTTTATACGACGTTGTTTAAAGGGTCGATATACAGATATTACAAAAGCTGTTCAATGGGGAGTTCTTATTATCGTTTCCCTATTATTAATACAAGATGGTTTAGCTAGCAACACAATTTATGATGCTATTATCATCGGGACACTATCCTTGTTGTCGCTGATTTCAGGTATGTTCTTACAAATAAAATCATATTTCTTTGTGGGAGCTGGCGTTTTATTACTAAACGTATTTCTGCAAACAAGACCCTACTGGGGGAATATGCCGTGGTGGTTCTATTTATTAATTGCTGGACTAATATTAATTACTGTTGCAAGCTTTAATGAATGGAACAAGCAAAAAGTAATTAAAGGAGAAACAACCTTTATTATGACTTTTAAGGAAAAAGTAATCGAGAAAATGAAAAAGTGGGATTAGTAGCGAATACTTTGCTCGGTATGCTTTTAATTGAAGGTTCATCTAAAAGATGTTATAATAGTATTAATAAAATATCTGTTGTTTTTGGAGGAGCCTGTCACCAAGGGATTATTATGTCCTTTGGTTGACAGGCTTTTTGTGTATTTCAAAAGGGGTCTGTTAAAATACAGACCCTTTTATTTTTTGAATAAAAGGAGTGGAGATTGAATGGATTTAATTTTAGATTTAGCGATCATTTTATTTGCCTCAAAAATTGCTGGGGATATAAGCGTTAAATTAGGTCAGCCGTCCGTTTTAGGAAAGTTATTAATTGGTATTATTATAGGACCGGCTGTTTTGGGACTGATTTCTGATACGAAAACATTAACCGATCTAAGCCAGATTGGCGTTATCTTGTTAATGTTTATTGCTGGTATTGAGACTAATATTCAACAATTCAGACGCACATGGATGGCTGCAACATTAGTAGGATTCAGTGGAATTATCTTTCCATTAATTTTAGGTTCCCTTGCAGGGGTCGTGATGAATCTGACACTAATTGAAGCATTATTTTTAGGTTTATTACTATCCGCAACAAGTGTAAGTATTTCCGTTCAAGCACTTAAAGAGTTAAATAAGCTTCAATCAAAAGCAGGGACAACCATATTAGGTGCAGCAGTCATAGATGATGTCGTTGTAATCATTGCCTTGGCATTCCTAATGAGTATGGCTGGCGGAGAAGTAAATTTGAGTATGATGATCATAAAAAAGGTACTCTTTTTCACAGTTGCAATAATGGTTGCTTGGAAGGTGGTTCCGTGGATATTAAGGAAATTCGCACCATTAAAGGTCACAGAATCGCTCGTCTCAGCTGCATTAATTATTTGCTTCGTGTTTGTTTATGCTGCGGAATTATCAGGTGTTGCGGGAATTATTGGTGCCTATATCGCCGGGGTTGCCATTAGTCAGACTGATTATAAACAGAAAATATTTAAGAAAGTAGAAACCATTAGCTATTCTATTTTTGTTCCTGTATTTTTTACATCGATTGGGTTGTCAGTAACCTTTGATGGAATCTTTCAACAGTTTGGGCTCATAATTGGTCTTAGTATTCTTGCTATTTTAACCAAGTTATTCGGTGCTGCCGCAGGTGCTAAATTAGCAAGATTTTCTTGGGGAAATTCACTTGGAATTGGTGCTGCCATGGTTTCACGCGGCGAGGTTGCGTTAATTATTGCGACGATTGGCTTAGAAACAAAGTTAATCACCCAGGAACTTTTTGCCGTATTAATAATAGTAGTGTTAGTTACAACTATCGTCACACCGCCGATGATGAAGTACTTTTTCCATCAGGGTGATAAACGAGCAAAGATGAAAAACACTGCATGATCCAACTAAGTAATAGTCCATTCTCGTTTTTTAAAGATTTATTGAAATGGTACGCCCATAAATTCGATGGGAAAAACGAATGATTTATCAAAGAATTACAAACTAACATTCAGGAGGTTAGAAATGGGTACTGTATTAATCGATATCGACAAATTACTAGAAGCAACATCAAATCTAACAACTGAGAAAAATAATCATAAAGTGAAAAAAATCGAAATTGACCTTTTACTTGAAAATACCCGAGATTGGTAAAATAATATTTTTGATATGATAATTTTTGAGAATGCCTTCATAAAAATGGAGGCATTTTTATTTGTAAATAATCGGTTATCGATATGAAACAATGGCTATACAATTATGCTGCTTTAAAGCGAAAAAATATTTTACCCATATCTATTGCATTTCCTTCAAAAAGATACTAGAATAATTTTTAATATATTTAATTTTTTGAAAATTGGTATTTTGCTATTTAAGGGGGATTTAGCTAGATGAAGAGAAATGGAAAAGTATTATCGATTGCATTAGCAGGTATGATGCTGCTAGCAGGGTGCAGTAGTAAAGAATCAGCAGGTGGATCAGAAAAAGGGGGAGCAGATAAGGAGTTCAAAGTAGGAATTACTCAGTTTGCACCACATCCATCTTTAGATGCTGCGACAGATGGTTTTAAAAAGGCCCTTAAAGATAAAGGGATTAAGGTAAGCTATGATGAACAAAATGCTCAGGCAGATATGAACAACACGCAGACAATTGCAAATAATTTTGTTGGGGACAAAGTCGATTTGATCTTTGCGAATGCTACGCCAAGTGCAACAGCAGCATTGAATGCAACAAAGGATATTCCGATTATCTTCACATCGGTGACTGACCCCGTTGGAGCTGGTTTGGTTGAGGCCTTTGATAAACCTGGGAAGAACATTACTGGTACTACTGATAACCATCCAGAAGCAACAAAGAAAACCATTAGCTTTATTACAGACGAAGTAAAAGCGAAAAATATTGGAGTTATTTATAACTCTGGTGAACAAAATTCAGTTGTTCAGGTTGATGAGGTCGAAAAGATTGCCAAAGAGAAGAGTGCTAAACTTGTAAAAGTATCTGTTTCTACTACAGCAGAAGTGAAGCAAGCAGCAGAATCATTAATTGGCCGTGTGGATGCTATTTACATTCCAACTGACAATACTGTTGTTACTGCACTTGATTCAGTCATTGCTGTTGCAAACAACAAGAAAATCCCGCTTTTTGTGGGTGAACTTGATTCCATGAAAAAAGGCGCGGTTGCTGCGAGTGGGTTTAGCTATTTTGACCTTGGCTACCAATCTGGATTAATGGCAGCTGATATCTTAAGCGGAAAGAAAAAGGCATCTGAAATTCCAGTCGAACTTCCAAATAGCTTAAAGCTTGTCATTAATAAGAAGGCGGCTGAAGCACAAGGCTTAACAGTTATTGATGCTTGGAGCAGTTTGGGTGAATTCTACGAAGGTAATTAAATGACATATTTCAAAGAGGAGCCTTCATTTTGAAGGCTGCCTCTTTGATACATACATAAGCATTATATAGAGGTGAGCGTCAAAGACGCATACTAAATGATTAAAGAAAGGATGATCTCAATGTTTACAGCCATATTTGGATCATTTGAAGCAGGTATCATCTACGCGATTATGGCACTGGGCGTCTATCTTTCCTTTCGTATTCTGGATTTTCCAGATTTAACGGTTGATGGTAGTTTTGTCACTGGAGCAGCTATTTCAGCGGTTATGATTGCAAATGGTACGGATCCATTTCTTGCAACAATCATGGCACTATTTGCAGGTTTTGCAGCGGGTTGTTTAACGGGCCTTCTGCATACATTTGGAAAGATTAACAACTTGCTTTCCGGTATTTTAATGATGATTGCACTCTATTCAATAAACCTGAGAATTATGGGGCGCTCTAATATCCCTTTATTGAATATAGATACAGCTTTTACGAAAATCAGTGGATTTTTTGAAAAAACAGGAATAGATTCTTTTTTCAACAGTATTCTTTCGATGGTCGGTCTTGGTGATAGCCTGCCAGAAACATGGGGAATTCTTCTTTTTATGATTATCGTTACATTTGTGATTAAATGCCTGACAGATTTATTCTTGAAGACAGAAATTGGTCTTGCCATTAGGGCGACTGGAGATAATAAACGGATGATTCGGAGCTTTTCTGCTAATACCAATCTTCTAGTTGTGTTAGGATTAGGTCTTTCAAATGCATTAGTAGCATTTTCAGGAGCACTGATTGCCCAGCAAGGTGGATTTGCAGATGTAGGCATGGGAATTGGTATGATTGTCATTGGTCTTGCCTCTGTTATCATCGGCGAAGCCCTTTTTGGTACTAAAACAATTGCTCGTACAACTCTGGCTGTCATTGGCGGGTCTATTATTTATCGAATCGTTGTTACGTTAGCCTTGCGTGTAGATTTCTTGGATCCAGGAGATATGAAGTTAATTACTGCACTTATTGTTATTATAGCACTTACAGCTCCTAAAATCATTGAAGGGACTAAAGAGAAAAAGCGGAAAGCACGCCGAAAATCAGAGCGAAAGAATATCATCCAGGCTAGCGCTCAAGCGAAGGGGGACAATCATGCTACACTTAAATGAAATTCACAAGATATTTAATGAAGGGACCCCGGATGAAAAAATCGCTATCGATCATGTGAATCTTACCCTTCAGCCTGGTGATTTTGTTACTGTAATTGGAAGTAATGGTGCAGGAAAATCAACATTAATGAATATCATTTCCGGTGTGTTAATCCCTGATGTCGGTGATGTTCATATTAACGGGAAAAATGTAACGAGCATGTCAGAATATAAGCGTTCAAAAATGATCGGACGTGTCTTCCAGGACCCCATGGCTGGAACGGCTCCAAGTATGACTATTGAAGAAAATCTTGCGATGGCTTACTCTCGCAACAAACTGAGAACCCTCCGTCAAGGTGTAACAAAAAAGCGACGTGATTATTTCCGTGAGGTATTAGAATCATTGCACCTAGGACTCGAAAATCGGCTGAGTGCGAAGGTAGGGCTATTATCAGGGGGAGAACGCCAAGCATTATCTTTGTTAATGGCAACCTTCACAGAGCCATCCATCCTTCTTCTTGATGAACATACAGCAGCACTTGATCCTTCAAGGGCGGAATTAATTACAAACTTAACGAGAGAAATTGTCGATAAATACAAGCTGACCACTTTAATGGTTACCCATAACATGCAGCAAGCCATTGATTTAGGAAATCGTTTAATTATGATGGATAAGGGTCAAATTATTTTAGAAGTCAGTGAAGAAAATAAGAAGCAGTTAACAATCGAAAGTTTATTAACGGAGTTTAAACGGATACGTGGTCAACATATGGCAAGCGATCGGGCCATTCTTTCCTAAGAGAAAAAATATTTTGAGTATCTATTTCCAAATGATTCGAATAAAATTATTTCCAAAGTTATTAAGTTAGAAACTTGCCGTAATGGGTAAGTTTCTTTTTGTTTTTACGGGAAATATCACATCAATCCTCCTCTTGTCTTTAGTACGAAAAAGCGTTATTGCTTTACATCCTATTCTTGATTGGACAAGAAGCCTTGATTTAGAATTAATTCTGAATATTATTACTTTTAAATAATGGGGGTTTCTAGATGGAAGATAAAAGAGTAAGAGCAGATCAATTAGCTGATGATTTTTTTCCCGTCCGTGACGTAGATTATATTGAAATTTACACAGGGAATGCAAAACAAGCATGCCACTTTTTCTGTACAGCATTTGGTTTTGAGCCAGTAGCATACTCTGGACTGGAAACAGGTAATCGTGATACCGCTTCCTATTGCTTAAAGCAAAGGAATATTCGTCTAGTGCTTACAGGGGCATATACAGAAGATGGCTCAGTAGCCCAATTTGTTAAGAAACACGGTGACGGTGTAAAGGATATAGCACTTGTAGTTGATAATGTCGAGAAAGCATTTGAAGAAGCGGTGAATCGCGGTGCGATAGCGATTACTGCCCCTTTTGAAATGAAGGATGAATCGGGAGTGATAAAAAAAGCCGTTCTTGGTACATATGGGGACACCATCCATACGTTAATAGAACGAAAGAATTATCATGGTGCATTCTTACCTGGATTTGAACCATTCACTGCTCGATTACCGGTAAAAGATACGGGTTTAATTGGGATTGACCATGTGGTCGGTAACGTAGAGAGAATGGAGGAATGGGTAGAATATTATGCCAAGGTAATGGGCTTTAAAGAAATGAAACATTTCTCCGATAAGGACATAACAACGGAATACTCCGCTCTTATGTCAAAGGTCATGCATAACGGAGGACGGATCAAGTTTCCAATCAACGAACCAGCGGTAGGAAAACGCAAATCACAAATTCAGGAATATCTTGAATTCTATAATGGTCCTGGTGTACAGCATTTGGCAATTTTAACAGAGGATATTGTTTCAACGGTAGCCATCTTAAAGCAAAATGGGGTTGAGTTCCTTAAAACTCCAGATACTTATTATGAATCCTTGGGAGAACGGATTGGGAAGATTGATGAAGAAATTGAAAAGCTGCGTGAACTAAATATTTTAGTAGACAGAGATGATGAAGGATATTTACTGCAAATTTTCAGCAAACCAATTGTTGACCGTCCAACCTTATTTGTTGAAATCATTCAACGAAAAGGTGCACGCGGATTTGGAGAAGGAAATTTTAAGGCTTTATTTGAATCAATTGAACGGGAGCAGGAAAGACGAGGAAATTTATAAAAATAGATAGTAAGGGTTTAAAGGGGCAAAAAATCGATCGGGTTGAGGGAGAGTGATTTCTCCCTTTTTTAAGGCTATGTTAAAGGTTTTTGTTGTTATTCTAAGCCGTGTTGATTGGAGAGCCTGAAGCGGAAATCAACATGCATGTTTAACACAGCCTTTTTTAAAGCAAAATTATGTGAGGTGAAATATCATGGAAATCTCTCCGAAAACACTGGAATGGAGAGAAGCTTATAAATTATTAGTTGGATCGATTCTTCCCCGTCCCATTGCCTTTGTTTCAACAATTGACGAGAAGGGGACAGCTAATGCAGCACCATTTAGTTTTTTCACGGCGATTTGTGCAGACCCGATGCTCATTTGTTTCTCACCAATGAGAAGGGGAACTGATGGGGCTAAAAAAGATACGCTTTTAAATATTGAAAGCACAGGTCAATTTGTTATTAATATTGTGAGTAACAGTATCGCAGAACAAATGAATGACTGTGCGGTCGAATTCAGTCCGGATATCGATGAAATTGTTGAAGTGGGTTTAACGAAAGAACCAAGTATCAAGGTCAATGTACCTCGGATCAAAGAATCACTCGTCCACCTAGAATGTGAACTAGAACAGGTAATGCATTTTGGTGATACGCCTGGGGCAGGAAGCTTAGTAATTGGAAAAGTGGTTCATGTTCATGTAAACGATGACCTGTTTGATAAGGGTCGCATTGATTCTGCGAAACTTAAACCTATTGGGAGAATGGCTGGAAACATTTTTACAGACCCATTAGCCAAAACGTTTGAAATGGAGAGAAAAACCTAGAAAAGGTGAGTGTCGTGAAATTCATAACGTTTGAAAAACAGGATGGGACAATCCGATCGGGGTGGTTATTAGACCATGATCACGCAGTTGATATGCATGAAGCATCAAGTGGACTGCTGCCTGATAATCTATTAAACTTCCTAGAAAATAGTGACGCAAATTTAAAAAGGATGGCAAGGTTCCAATTCACCAGAGAACAAAAAGGCGTTTACCCATTAAGTGAACTTCGTTTAAAGGCACCACTGCCTATCCCCAAAAGTTTTCGTGATTTTTATGCATTTGAGCAGCATGTGAAACAGGCAAGGGAAAATAGGGGTCTTAAAATGATTGCAGAATGGTATGAAATTCCTGTCTTTTATTTCTCCAATCATCTTGCCATTAAAGGACCAGGAGAAGGAATTATCAAGCCGAAGGAGTGCAACTGGCTTGATTACGAACTTGAAATGGCCTGTATCATTGGTAAAGAGGGGAGAAATATTTCTGCAGAAAATGCGGATGAACATATTTTTGGCTATTGTATTTTAAATGATTGGAGCGCAAGAGATCTGCAAAGGAAGGAAATGAAGGTTGGACTTGGTCCTGCCAAGGGAAAGGATTTTTCAACCTCAATTGGACCATGGATCGTCACAAAAGATGAGTTAGAACCATATAAATCTGGAAAAGGTTTTAATCTATCCATGAAAGCAATGGTAAACGGGTGCCATCTATCAAAAGGGAATATGAAAGACCTTTATTATTCCTTTGCTGAGATGATCGAAAGGGCGTCTGCAGGTGTTACCTTATACCCTGGCGAATTGATTGGTTCAGGAACAGTAGGCACAGGTTGTATTCTTGAGCTTGGAGAACAGGTGCATCGCTGGCTAGTGCCTGGTGATCAAGTAGAATTGGAGATTGATCTCCTTGGTGTGTTACACAATGAAATAATTGCTGAAGAGAGGTGAAATAATGTATTACCGCCAAATGGGGAGTATACCTCACAAACGTCATACCATGTTTAAAAAAGCAGATGGAAGCCTTTTTAGAGAGCAGGTTATGGGGACAAGGGGATTTTCAGGAACGCAATCGATTTTGTATCATCATTATATGCCAACTGAAGTGGTGAAAGCGGAATTAGTGGATGATTATTTGCCAGAATATGAAGATCAGCAGCCGCTTAAACACCGCCATTTTTTCACAGGTAAAGTGCCAACAAAAGGGGACGCGCTAAAGGCTAGGGAATATATTTTAGGAAATCAGGATTTATTAATTGGAACAGCCCATGTAACAGTTCCAATGACGAGTTTTTATCGGAATGGTGATGGCGATGAATTGCTTTATGTTCACTACGGGTCTGGAAGGCTAGAAACGATGTTCGGGACCCTTTCATATAAGCCGGGTGATTATCTTAATATTCCGATAGGGACCATATACCGTGTCATCCCAAACGAAAATGAAGAGACAAAAATGCTGGTTGTTGAATCCTTCAGCCAAATCACAACACCAAGACGGTACCGAAATGAATATGGTCAACTTTTAGAACATAGCCCATTTTGTGAAAGAGACCTGCGTGGACCGGAAGAATTGTCGACATTCGATGAAAAGGGTGAATTTGAGGTTTTAACTAAATCGAGGGGGAAAATATCCTCGCATATCTTAGGACATCATCCGCTTGATGTAGTGGGCTGGGATGGATATTTATATCCATGGGCCTTTAATATCGAAGATTTTGAACCAATCACTGGAAGAGTCCATCAGCCGCCGCCAGTCCATCAAACTTTTGAAGGGAATAATTTTGTTGTCTGTTCATTTGTACCCCGGCTTTATGACTATCATCCCGAATCAATCCCTGCACCTTATTATCATAGCAATGTTAACAGCGATGAGCTTCTCTATTATGTAGAAGGCAATTTCATGAGCCGTAAAGGGGTGCAGGAAGGCTCCATTACCCTCCATCCAGGCGGAATTCCGCATGGTCCTCATCCGGGCAAAACGGAAGCGAGTATTGGAAAAAAGGAAACACTTGAACTGGCCGTTATGATTGATACCTTCCATCCTCTCAAAATTGTAAAAAACGCACATAAGATTGAAGATGTGAACTATATGTATTCATGGTATGAGAAAAAAGAATAACATTATTTCTTTTACAATCCAACAAACTAGTTGGATTGTTTTTTTAAAACTACAGATAAAAAATGGTATGGTAGTAGTAAGTTATTTGAAATTAAACGGAGGTGAAGTCATGGAGCTAGACCCAATTTTATCGAAATTAAAAAGTCATATACCAAAGATCCTTGGCAGTGAAAGGTTTTCAAAATTTGCTGTTATGGTCCCACTAATTGAAAAAGAGGACGGAATACACGTATTATTGGAAGTTCGCTCCCTTAAATTAAGAAGGCAGCCCGGAGAGATTTGTTTCCCTGGTGGGAGGATTGATGCACAGGATAGTGATGAAAAAGATGCAGCGATTCGAGAAACGATTGAGGAATTAGGCATTAACCAAGAGCAAATCACAGATGTTTATCCATTGGATTATATGATTTCACCTTTTGGAATGATGATTTTTCCTTATGTCGGCTATTTAATTAATCCCCAAAAAATCGTGCCTAACCCTTCAGAGGTTGATGAGATTTTCACTGTCCCACTTTCATTTTTTATTAAGAACGACCCTGAAATTTATCAGATTGAATTTAGGGCAGAGCCAGAGGAAAACTTTCCTTTTGATTTAATCATTGGAGGAGAAAATTATAATTGGCGGGCAAGAGGAATTGAGGAATATTTCTACCGCTATAATGGAAAAGTTATTTGGGGACTAACAGCAAAGATTCTTGCCCATTTTATTGAACTCATTCGCTAATTCCGAGGATAATTTAATCGACTTGTCCGTTTTAGGCGCACAAATGTCCTTGTCAAATAGAAAAAACTTGATTATTTTCTGAATATGTTTAAAATTAAGATTATATTTTTAGGATTAGGGAGATGTAGGGATGAAGGTCGTAAAGTTTGGCGGGTCCTCGCTAGCATCAGGAAAACAAATTGAAAAGGTATTTAAGATTGTTGTTTCAGATCCCGAGAGAAGAGTCGTTGTCGTTTCAGCACCAGGGAAACGGTTTGCAGAGGATCCTAAGGTAACGGATTTATTGATTGAATGTGGAGAACTTTGTCTCCAAAACCAAGATCCTAGGGAAAAATTTGAAGCTGTTCTTGAAAGATACTGCTCTATCGCCGAAGAATTATTATTGTCACATGAGATTATTATTGAAATTCAAGAAGATTTAGCAGAGAGATTGAGTGCAGATAAAACAAAACCTGATCGCTTTCTGGATTTATTAAAAGCCAGCGGTGAGGATAATCACGCCAAATTGGTCGCAGCCTATTTTCGTAAGCAGGGAGTAGAAGCACATTACATAAACCCTAAAGAAGCAGGACTGCTTGTCAGTGATGAGCCGGGTAATGCCCAAGTTCTGCCGGAGGCATACAGTCAGTTATACTCGCTGCACGAACGACCAGGGGTTCTAATTTTTCCAGGCTTTTTTGGATACAGCAAACAAGGCGAGGTATTTACCTTTTCGCGAAGCGGTTCAGACATTACAGGATCGATCCTAGCTAATGCCCTTAAAGCAGACCTTTATGAGAACTTCACCGATGTTGATGCCGTGTATTCTGTAAACCCATATATCGTAAAAAAACCTAAAGAAATAAAGGAATTAACCTATCGGGAAATGCGTGAACTTTCCTATGCGGGATTCACCGTATTACATGATGAAGCGCTTGTTCCGGCATTCAAAGCAGGAATTCCTGTTCAAATCAAAAATACAAATAATCCAAGTGCACCAGGAACGAGGATTGTTTATGAGCGCGACAATACGAATGGACCTGTGATTGGAATTGCAAGTGATCAAGGATTTTGTAGTATTTATGTGAGCAAATACTTAATGAATCGTGAGATAGGATTTGGACGCAAGCTTTTAGGTATTTTAGAAGACTTCGGTTTATCCTATGAACATACGCCTTCAGGAATTGATGATGTTTCTGTTATCCTTCGTGAAAATCAAATGGATACAGAAATGGAGAAAGCGATTAAAGCACGGATTGAAACAGAGCTGCAAGTCGATCAAGTGAAAATTGAACATAGTCTTGCACTTATCATGGTGGTTGGCGAGGGCATGCGCCACAATGTAGGAACAATGGCAAGGGCCTCCAAAGCACTGGCGAAAGCACATATTAATATTGAAATGATAAACCAAGGTTCATCTGAAGTGAGTATGATGTTTGGGGTAAAAGAAGTAGACGAAAAAAGAGCAGTTCAGGCACTTTATGATGAGTTTTTTGTAGCAGTAACAGTTTAATTTCATCATTATTGGAATAAAAAAGCAGTTCTAAAATTCACTAGTGATTTTAGACTGCTTTTTTACTTTTTCTACAAGCAATATTTCAAGTTGAAATTCGAATAGTATGAATTTAGTTTTTATGATATCATTATACTAACTGGTTAGTATGTAATGATGTTTTAAAACAGAAAAAGGAGTCGATATAAAATGAAAGCCATTAGGTGGGAGGAGAAGTGGTCTTTTGGAGAAAAGCGAAAAATCAATCGGTAAACCTACTAAAATAAGTTATCGGACATGTCCATTGTGTGAAGCGACCTGTGGGTTAGAAATTCATACACAAGAAGAAAAGGTTGTCCATATTAAGGGAGATAAACTTGATCCGTTTAGCAAAGGTTATTTATGTCCAAAAGGATATAGTGTAAAGGAACTCCACTCAGACCCTGACCGGGTTCTAAAACCGATGATTCGTAATGGGGAGAAATGGCAAGAAGTTTCCTGGGAAGATGCCTTCTCTGAAGTAAGAAGAGGGCTTCGTTCAGCTATCGAGGAGTATGGTAAGAATGCAGTCGCTGTTTATTTAGGAAACCCGAGTGTTCACAATTTAGGAAGCATGTTATATGTTCCAAACTTTTTACGTGCATTAGGAAGCCGGAGCATCTTTTCGGCCAGTACTCTAGATCAGATCCCAAAACAACTTTCATCTGAAATCATGTTTGGTAGTGATGCCAATCTACCAATTCCAGATATTGATCATACAAACTATCTGTTGATGATTGGTGCCAATCCCCTTGCGTCCAATGGAAGCTTAATGACTGCACCTAATATGAGAGAACGTTTGAAGGCTCTAAAGGAACGTGGCGGGAAGTTAGTGGTCATTGACCCGGTTCGTACTATTACAGCAAAGCAAGCCGATGAGCATTATTTTATTCGTCCTGGGACAGACGCTTTGTTTCTATTCGGACTTATTTATACCCTTTTCGAAGAAGGTTTGGTTAACCTTGGGAAATTGGTTGATTATATAAACGGGCTTGATGAAATTAAAAACCTTTCTGAGGATTTTGCACCTGAAATTGTTTCCGTTAAATGCGGAATTCCAGAAGACACCATTCGTCGTATAGCACGTGAACTTGCTAGTTCACCTCAAGCGATTGCTTACGGAAGAATGGGCACATGTACACAACCTTTTGGCACAATGAACAGCTGGCTTGTGGATGTGGTAAATGTTCTAACAGGGAATTTGGACCACCCGGGCGGTGTGATGTTTCCTAACCCAGCCACGAGGCGTGCATCTTCCAAAAGAGTTCGCTCGCTAAGACACAACCGTTTTCAAAGTAGAGTTAGAAAGATTCCTGAGGTATTGGGGGAGATTCCCGTAGCCTGCCTAGCAGAAGAAATGGAAACCCCTGGTGAAGGACAAATTAAAGCATTAGTTTCCATAGCAGGAAACCCAGCACTTTCAGCACCAAATAGTAAACACTTACAATCTGCTCTTGAAAAGGTTGATTTTATGGTCAGTATTGATTGTTATCTAAATGAAACATCTCGCTATGCCAATGTACTTCTTCCAGTTCCTTCACCATTAGAACGTTCACACTATGATATTACCTTTTACAACCTAGCTATCCGAAATATTGCACACTATTCAAAACCTGTTTTTGACCTTCCAGCAGAACAACTAGATGAATGGCAGATTCTCCTTCATTTAGCTGAAGCGGTGGGTGAGGAAAAAATGGAAGGGGACATTGTTAGTAAATTGGATGAACTCGCAATTTATGAACTGATCAAACATGAAATAAAGAACCCGAATTCACCAATTTACGAGCAGAACGCCATGGAAATTAATGCCATGCTAATGGATAGAAAAGGGCCGGAACGTTTACTTGATTTTTACCTTCGTGTCGGGCCTTACGGAGAACACTTTGGAAAGAACCCCGATGGACTAAGCTTAACTATCTTAGAGAAACATCCACATGGAATGGACCTAGGTGCTCTTCAACCGAGAATTCCCGAGATATTGCAAACACCTTCAGGAAAAATTGAATTGGCAGCCCCAATTTTAACGAAAGATGTTGAACGACTTCGACAAACACTTGATTCAAAAGACAATACCATACTCTTGGTTGGAAGAAGAGACCTACGAAGTAATAACTCGTGGCTGCACAATCTTCCGGTACTAGTAAAAGGAGAAGATAGATGTAAGCTCATGATTCATTCCAGTGATGCTGAAAGTTTTGGACTGTTGCAAGGAGATAAGGCGTTGGTGAAGTCACGAACAGGTAAGATTGAAGTACCAGTAGAAATCACGGATGATATCATGCCGGGAACGGTAAGTCTTCCACATGGGTGGGGACATAACCTTTCAGGAACTCGTCTTGGGGTAGCCAGCCAGCATGATGGTGTTAATGTCAATCTGTTGACGGATGAACAATTGATCGATCCTATATCCGGAAATGCAGTACTTAATGGAGTACCAATAATAATCGAAAAAGTAAGCTAAGTCTGATAAAATATACATTCCAAATGAATGGGCTCGCCATTTTGGCGAGCCACATTTATGACTTTTTTAGTTTAATCTTCGTTCGAATACCTGACCACACTGCAATTACAAGTCCGCCAATGGTATCTGCAATTAGATCCGTCATCGTATCTTTATTTCCGCCGCCTTGTAATGTCATATTGAAGAGTTGGTCAGAGCTGAATTCATAAATTTCCCATAGTACCCCGCCAAGTGCTGCAAAGGATAGTGTAAATAAGAACACAAACCATGGTGATATCTTTTCTCCCGCATTTCGGTGGATCAATCGTTCATACAGAGCAATTCCCGCAAAAGCAAGAATCGCTCCACTGACCAAATGCATAAAGGTGTCCCACCAACCAAGACCATACCAGCCTAGGATAGAACCTAAATATTGAGAACCAACTAAGAAAATTAAATAAGAAATAACAATCGGTAAATTGAATTTTAGTTTGGTGAATAGTGCCAATAATAGTGGGATAGCACCGCAAACAATTCCGCCAATCGCAACTGAACCTTTAAATGAAGCATCATTTGAATAGTAGTAGACAGCTAATCCCGCCATGAAAAGAACATAGATCAAACTAAAAATGATGACAAGCTTTCGATTCACAAAATTTCACCTCTCAAACTTTTTTTTTCTGAAAATAGGCGTAGATGGCAACTAAAAGTCCGCCAGCCAGGCCACAAAGTAAATCATACATCGTATCTTTATTTCCGCCCAGTTGCATAATATGCGTGATTGTAAGATCTCCCACAAACTCATAAATTTCCCAAAGAACACTTGCTAAGACGGCGAGTGAAAGAACAAAAAGAGAAATAATCCATCTTGAAGTATCCTTTCTTACTTGTTCTGGAATCATTAATTTATATAATGTTATTCCAACACAGGCAGTATATATCCCTTTATAAAAATGAATGGTTGAATCCCACCATTTATATCTCAGATAAAAATCCCCTATTGAACCTAAATAGGTAGTACAAAAGATAAATAGATAATATCCAACGATGGTTGGGAGGTTAAATGGATTGTTTTGCTTAAAGATAAGCATAACTGGTAACCCACATACAATAATGCCCCCTAGGGCCACTTGCCATTTCGAAGATTCTCCTTTAATA
>NZ_JBALOS010000174.1:521-4574 GCF_036962765.1 Neobacillus drentensis | reverse complement strand
AAGGAAAAAAATAAATAAAACAATCATAAATAAAACAAAAATACTGCCTAAAACGATAAGTGTTTTCCGTTTCAATTACTCACCTCATTAACCATGATTCATTACAATTATGTCCAATTACAATAAATGAAAACACTCACATTATTTTGAATCTAAATGAATATTCCTACTCGCATAGATGCATACAAAAGAGTATATTGGATAGGTGATACTTATCATTATTCAGTGACAGACCTAGATTAAGATGGTTGCGGAGGATGTTATGCAAAAGGCACAAATACCGACATACGAGCGGATTGCGATAGATTTAGCAAATAGAATATACGATGGGAAATTTAAGGTTGGTGAAAAAATTCATGGCAGATCTACGTTAGCAAGTGAATATAAGGTTTCACCTGAAACGGTCAGAAGAGCCATAAAGATTTTAGAAGATGTCGAGATTGTCCAATCCACTAAAGGGAGTGGAATTATCATTTCATCTCGTGAGAATGCTTACAAATATATTCAACGGTTTTCAAATCTCGCTAGTATTAAAGATCTTGAGAAGCAAATGAATACACTGATTTCAGAAAGAGACAAGCTTGATGAACAGCTATTTGATACACTTAGAAAAATTATGGACTACTCAGGGAAACTTCGTCACACGAACCCATTGGCACCAATCGAGGTAGAAGTATTTTCGGACTGTAATCATATTGGAAAAACTATTTCAGAAGTGAAGTTTTGGCAAAATACCGGAGGAACGGTTATTGGGATGAAGCGGAAGGGGGAATTAATTATTTCACCGGGGCCTTATGCAGTAATTCTTGAAGGGGATGTCCTCCTTATTATTGGTGCTGACGAAACTTATGACAGGGTTCTTCACTTTATGGAAGAGTGAGAACCATTGGGGGAAAAGGAAAAAGCCGGTCATTTGAGACCGGCTTTTTCCTTTTCAACTATTAATCCAATAATCCTTCTGTTTCTAAAAATTCCTTTGCTACCTTTGCAGGTGACTGTTTGAGACTGTCTACCTTATAATTCAGTTGACGCATTTTTTCATCGGTTAACTTACCGGCTAAGGAATTAATAACCTTTTTAAGCTCAGGATGTTTCTTTAACGTTTCCTCCTTTATCATCGGAACCGCATAGTATGGAGGGAAGAAGTTTTTATCATCCTTTAATACCTTCAAATGAAATGCTTCGAGTAATCCATCCGTAGAGTAGGCATCGATGACATCGCTCTTATGATTGTCTAATGCGGTATAGCGCAATCCACCGTCAATGGCTTTAACGTTTTTAAAATTCATATTATACGTTTTTGAAAGTCCAATTAATCCATCTTCCCGATTAGGAAATTCGATGGTCGGACCCATGGTTAACTCATTGCTCACCTTGGCTAAATCAGAAATCGTCTTCAAACCATATTCTTTTACGGTGTCTTCTCGAACCGCTAAGGTATATGTGTTATTAAATCCAATCGGTTTTAACAATTCAAAACCATATTTTTGTTTGAATTCCTTCTGGACAATATCGTAAACAGCATCGGGATCACTTTGTGGCTTCTTCTTTAAGATATTAACTAATCCTGTCCCCGTATATTCAACATACATATCAATGTCCCCATTTTTAAGGGCATTGAAGGCAACCTGACTACCACCTAGATTTAGTTTTCTTTCTACTTGAATATCAGTCTTATTTTCTACTAAATCTGCAAGCATATTCCCTAAAATTATTTGTTCACTGAAATTTTTTGAACCAATCACAATTTTTTCTTCTGCGTTGACCTTTGAATAAACAGTAAATGCCCCGGCAATGATTAACACAATACAAGCAAAACTAATCATAATTTTTTTAGTCGTTTTACCAGCCTTTTTTGCTGATGTTTGTTTGCTTGTATAGGAGAGGGTTGATTCAAGCTTACCGACTATAAAATCAATGACGAGTGCAAGAATACAGGCAGGAATAGCCCCAGCTAAAATCATATAATTGTCAACCGTTTGTACCCCAGAGAATACCAGATACCCTAGTCCACCCGCACCAATAAAGGCAGCAATCGTCATTAATCCAACAGCGGTAACCGCTGAAATTCTGATACCCGCCATAATCATCGGGAAGGCTAGTGGTAACTGAACCTTTCTCATTGTTTGACTCTTGGTCAGACCGATACCTTTGGCGGCTTCCAGAATATCCCCATCAATATTCGTCAAGCCTGTGTACGTGTTCTTAACAATTGGAAGAAGCGAATAAAGTACAACCATAATAATGGCAGGGGTACTACCAATACCAACAAAGGGGATAAGAAACCCGAGTAATGCCAAACTCGGTACCGCTTGAATTACATTCGTCGTGCCGATAATTGGTTTCGCGAGCTTTGGTTTTCTTGAAATTAATATACCGAGCGGGATCCCAATAATAATCGCAACTAGTACTGAAATCACACTTAAATATAGATGCTGGCCAAGTAAATTAATGATCTGCTCATAGTTTGTGCGTAAATAATTCAAAAATCCACTCATTAAAAGGCCACCTCCAAATCGATTAATTGACTGCTTAATGCAGATAGAATACTACTTCTCGTAATCAGACCAATTAGTTGGTTATGATCATTCACAACTGGCACATACCCGATTTTATGTTCATTCATGGTCGCTAAAACAGAAATTAAATTTGCATCCTGTGAAACGGAAAGAATATTTTGCTCCATAATCATTTCAATCGAGGTGGTACGATTTAACAACTGGATGCTTTTTAGTGTCACTAAACCCTTTAGGACATTTTGTTTGTCAGTAACCATGAGGCTGTCAACCTTATGGTCTTTCATAACCTCAATGGCCTGAAGAACGGTACGCATGGAAGTAATTTTGACCGGGTTAGGAATCATGATATCTTCGGCCATTAATAATTCAGGATTATTCCAAACCCTTCTTTTTCCTATAAATCCTTCAACAAAGTCATTGGCAGGATTTTTAAGAATGTTTTCAGGTGTATCGTATTGGAGAATATTCCCATCTTTTAAAATGCAAATCTTATCAGCTATTTTAATAGCTTCGTCCATATCATGGGTAACAAAGATAATCGTTTTGTTAAGTTCCTTTTGCATTTGGAAAAGTTCATCTTGCAAGGAACTTCGTGTAACAGGATCCAAGGCACTAAAGGGTTCATCCATTAAGATAATGTCGGAGTTGGTTGAAAAGGCTCGTGCTACACCAATTCTTTGCTGCTGACCGCCACTTAATTCTTTTGGATATCGATATAAGAATTCCTTGGGGTCTAACCCGACCAACTCGAGCAGTTCTCCTGTTTTGTTAGCAATGGAAGCTGGATCTTCCCCTTTAAGCTTTGGGATCAACTCCAAATTTTCCTTAATAGTCATATGTGGAAATAAACCAGTATTTTGGATGACATACCCAATATTCCTACGCAATTCAATCGGATTCATTGTGGAGATATCTGTCCCGTTGACAAAAATCTTTCCTGAAGTTGGCTGGATTAACTTATTTATCATCTTCAGTAAAGTAGTTTTCCCACATCCACTCGGTCCGATAAAAACAACCAACTGACCAGCCTCAATTTCCAAAGAAAAAGGCTTAATAATTGTATTTGATCGATACTTTTTAACGATGTTTTTAAACTCTATCAATTTTATTCCTCCTTTTTAATAGAAATGTTCGGTATTAATGCAACAACTCAATGCTAACATAAAAGTTGTTACTTTGTCTAATCAAGACCGATTTTACGGTTGGTTGAAATTTGCAAAAGTTATAAGTATACGTGTTAAACTGAAGTTAGAAAAAATTATGATACCCAGAGGAGAATTTATTATGAGCTTTGTTCGAGACAAACTCAGTGCGAAGTTTTTCCTTTTCCTCGTGTTTGCCTTTCTGTTAATTCATGTGCCAGTTCTAGGAAACTATGTAAAAGTCATTAATACCCTTTTTCATGAATCCGGTCATGCAATGATTGCTCTTTTGGGAGGAAATGTCGAAAGAATATCATTATTCATGAATTCCGAAGGGGCAACATACAGTCATCAATCAACTCGGATTGGCAGTTTCTTAACCAGTCTAGGAG
>NZ_JBALOS010000174.1:0-510 GCF_036962765.1 Neobacillus drentensis | reverse complement strand
CTGATTGATCTATTGTTAGGTTTTATTGGCTTGAATCTTATCTTTTGGGTAAGGAATCCATATGGTATGTTTTGGCTTTGTTCATTTGCCGTTGTCTTTCTTTTCCTACTCATTAAAGGGAGTCAAAACTTTAGAGATAACTTATTGCTTTTGATTGCCTCGATATTATTGGTCGATTCTGTCCAAAGTGCTTATGAAATTTTGTCTATCAGCCTATTTCAACCTCAATCAGCAGGGGATGCTGCTAATCTTGCGCACATCACAGGGATTATTCCGGCACCAATATGGGGGATATTCTTCTTTGTTCAAGCACTATGGTTCTGCTATTACGGCTTAAAAAGAGGATATTATAAGCTTGAAAAGTAAAGAGAGTGAAATAATAAAGCTCGCCGGCTGGCGAGCTACTTTGTTCTTATTCTTAATAGTACGGATAAGTATCTGTATAATTATTTCTGTAAATCCTTTTTCGTGATTTCACTACGAATACTGGTCTCTTTAGAAAACTCTGCA
>NZ_JBALOS010000173.1:6991-11658 GCF_036962765.1 Neobacillus drentensis | reverse complement strand
TTTGTTTCCACGTATAACGACTTCTCGAATGCTACTAGTGTATGTGTATTCCTTTATAATCCATGTTTCATGACTGTTCGCCTCATAGGATTCAACAATATTAATAAAGTTTTGCAACCGTCTAATTTCTTCTTTTGAACTAGGAACCGTTAATTTTTGGGGGATCTTCAGGTTCTTAAGTCAATGGTCGTACGGATAGTCCCTATATAAACTCTATATTTACCAAACAGGTCTTGACCTCAAAGATATTTTACCTTCATTTGCTTCATAAACTAATTTTGTTAAATCTTCTTTGAGCATTTGCATTCGTTCAGTACCTATATTTTCAATCCAGCATCCCTCAATCTCAGTTAGTATCTTCTCTTTTGCTTTCACTACTAACCAACCTCGTTGGGTCAAAACAATAATTTTCCCCCTTTTATCAGTGGGATGAGTTTGGCGCATTACATAACCACTTTTCTCAAGATAATCCACCATTTTACTTACAGCCTGCTTTGTAATTCCTAGATACTCAGCTATTTCTATACCTGTTGCTCCGCTAGGAGTGATACATTTAAACATAAAACCATGTGCAGGCCTAATATCTCCAAACCCTAATTCACTCAATCTATCATGTAGTTCATCAATCAATTTACTAAAGGATAATGACAAAAGCGATGTAAGATCCAATTCACTAAATCCTTCATGATTCATTAATAAAACCTCCTTAAATAAAGTCAAGTCAATTACGTTGACTTTATTTGAATTCCATTGTACTATGCGTAATGTAGTCAATCAAGTTGACTACATTAACAAATTAATAACCTATGGAGGTTCTAAATGATTCCCCTTGTTAAGATTAGAGCAAGTGTATTTATTCCAATGTCTTGGACTGAACCTAAGAAGGATATTCAAACAGGAAACGTTATCCAATTCGAAGGTGACTCACGTGAATTTACACCTTATGCTGTCAACGCTATGCGTTCCAGAGTTGAGCAAGAAGTAATTGTAGATTTTTACAAAAAAGAAATTTTCACTTACGTGAATACTGGCATAACAACAGAAAGAGTTACAACTCCAGATGGTTCTGTTCATAAAAGAGCAGGAAAAGCTAGTACTGAAGGTATTTTGTGCACGGATATTGAATGGCGTTCTGATGACGTCAAATTTCAAATGAGTGCAAGTGCTAGCAACCCATTAAATGTATATGCGCCTCCTGTTGACTATCTATTAACTGTACATGTCAAAAAAGATGGCAGTATCGATATTAAAGGAGCACATGATGGATTCCCTTGTTTTGAATTTTATAAGCAAGTAAATTTTGGTCCGTTTGAACAAATTTATACACATGATTTTAGAGAAACTGGTGATACGCCTGAGGCTCTAGCTGGAGAAATGGAGTATAGTTTTAAAAAAATATTGTAAAGTCCATTTTTTCATTAAAAAACCATTAGCAGTTTTTTCTAATTTGCTGGCGGTATACCTAATAATAACAATTACCATGGGATACTCTTTTTAGTGATTAAATATATAACAACGTAAGAGAGTAACAGGAGGAAAAGAGAATGACAACAGTTTTATTTGTAAAAGCAAACAATCGTCCTGCAGATCAGGCGGTTAGTGTGAAATTATATGAGGCTTTTTTAGCGAGCTATAAAGAATCACATCCAAATGATACAGTGGTAGAGCTACATTTATACAATGAGGAATTGCCATATGTAGGAGTAGATATGATTAACGGTACATTTAAGACTAGTAGAGGACTTGATTTAACAGCAGAAGAGGCAAAGGCTGTAGCTGTTGCTGACAAATATATAGACCAATTCCTTGCAGCTGATAAAGTTGTATTTGGTTTCCCATTATGGAACTTAACAATCCCAGCTGTACTACACACATATATTGATTACTTAAACCGCGCGGGCAAAACATTTAAATATACGCCAGAAGGACCAGTAGGTCTTATTGGGAATAAGAAAATTGCATTATTAAACGCAAGTGGCGGTGTATATTCTAAAGGACCAGCAGCTGAAGTAGAAATGGCTGTTAAATATGTAGAAAGTATGATGGGCTTCTTTGGTGTAAAAGAAATAGAGAAAGTAGTAATTGAAGGTCACAACCAATTCCCTGATAAATCAGAAGGAATTATTGCCGCAGGGCTTGAAAAGGCTGTTAAAGTAGCAAGTACATTCTAATTAAAAAAATACTTGTCACTCAATATGGCAGTAATAACACTTTTATAGCGGTGGTACTGTTTTTATTCTCTTATCTTGCTACTTTTGGGCAGTAATAAGCCAATTGATGCGATTTTTTTATTCTCAACTTAATAAACTATAAAAAGAAGGTTTACATTGAGGAGTTAAGCCAAATATCATAACAATATTAAAATGAGATTGTGATGAATTGTACTTAAAGTACGGGGGCAAGAGTTGAAGATGGGGGTTGCTGCGGCGATCCCTTTTTTCTTATTCAGCTAATGGGGCAGGAAAGTTACAGTTGAAACTTGTGCATACTTATATCGTGAAATGTCAGCCGAGGCATGTGGAATGAAATGGAAAAATATTTTCTCTTGAATCATTTTTGGTATAATATTTGGTAGATGACCGGATTATTTTGAAGTTTGGCTATATGCGTGTTTCTACATTTGACCAAAATTTGTATCGTCAAAAGAAACAACTTGAAGAATGGCTTACTTTTTGGTGAAATGTGGATTCCTGATGTTAGGAAATAAAGTGAGAAAAGGAGAGATGAAAATGTCCTATATCGTTGATTTTAAAAATGTGTCTACGGTTGGTTTAGAGTCTTCACCTGTAGTAGAAGCGCTTGCTGGTTTACGTGCTAATGAAGCCCGTTACTTTATGAACAAATACAAGCATGAATTTACGGTTGTACCAGCTAGCGAAAGCCAGGAGACCCTTGATTATGTAAACCGAATTTTGAAAGAAGAACGTGATATTGAGTTTGCAGCCAAACCTTTAGAAACGTCGCGTTTTCAAGTGGAAAATATCAAATTTGCCTACGTCTTTTATGAGGATGGTCTTGCGCTCAACGTCATGTATACGGTCGATGACCCTAAGCCAAAGCGGGCCGTCGGTTTTAAGCTTTCTGAGGGGATGGAGGTACCAAAGGAGTTAGAAGGGAAGTTTAAGTTTGCTAGGCAGAAGTCCAAACTAGCTGGAACCATTCGGGGCTCGTATTTTGTCATTAAAGGAGAATATTAAAGTAAGCAAAGGTGCAAGTGGAGGAATCCTGCCATTGTGGTCTGTGTCATCTACGCTGGGATCAGGTCTATTTGGATGCGTGGATGGAGAAACATTATGTCACAGAAGAATGTATTGAAATTGATTTTAAATCAACTGCAAAAGTAATTATTGAGATTAGTATGAAATACTAATTTTCTAATGCAACTAACGGGGTGCAAGAATTCAAGAAAAGCAATGCTATTTTTAGCATTGCTTTTTATGGTCTTTGACTAAAAAAACACCCTATAAAGTTCTTGTCTTATACTACCACTTAATAGTGCATATATCCTCGTAGTCTCACTTTCCTCTTACAATGGCCGAACGGTTTGACCAATTAATTCGATTTTTTTCTAACGAAACAATTTCGCCAATACGGCACCTAGTGGAAAACATAAATTAAAACAAAGTCTTTTCCATTGAAATGGTGCACTCTTCTTGTAAATGTTCGATTTCAAATTCTGTTAAAAACTTCGGAATTCGTTTACCCACTTTAGTTTCCTTTATCTTGGCTGCGGGATTTTTAGGAATATTTCCTTCCTCATGTGACCAACGAAATAATGATTTCATAAATCGTATTCGGTGAGCTAAACTTGAAGGTTTTAAGGTTTCGCTCGACTTTGCTAAGTATTCTTTTAGGTGACCAAGGTTGTTGAATTCTTGTCGGTTCAGAAAGAAAAAACCCCTAGATCAAAGTCCAAGGGTCTTAACAAGCAACTTAATTATGAGCCTTTTCTAGAGCAAGTTTAATACCAAAACCTATCAGGATAGTACCTGTTATTCCTTCAATAAACGTTTGGGTCTTAGGTTTTTTCATAAAAGCACTTATCTGGTTAAGTAAATAGATATAAAACAAAAACCATACGGCGGTTAATACAGTATAAGTTATTCCCATTATAAGAAACGGTATAAAAGTATTGCTTCCTGAATCCACAAACTGAGGCAAGAAGGTTAGGAAAAAGATAGCAACTTTAGGATTTAGGATGTTGGTGAGGAAACCTTGTTTAAAACAAGACTTACTTTCATACTTACTTTCGGCAGTTATTTCGGTAGTTATTGCTTCTTTCTTGTACCTTAGTGCCCATAATGTCTTGATTCCTAGATAAACTAGGTACACAGCACCTACGTATTTGAAGACAGAAAATAATAAAGCCGATTTCACAATAATTGCTGACAGACCTAAAACAGCAGCCATTGTATGAATTAGTAGTGCACAACAAGTACCAAACATAGTTTTAAAACCGCCTGTTCTTCCAACAGTGAGGGTATTTTTTGTAGCAATAGCAGTATCAGGGCCAGGTAAAATAATGAGAAAAATACACATAATCAAAAACAAATAAAAGTTCTCCATTTTTATTAACCACCTTTCCAAGTATTAATTATTAAACTTAATTTAACATAAACATTTGAATAGTGGGTTATTTTCAAGAAAAACTCTTCTTAAGCTAACGG
>NZ_JBALOS010000173.1:0-6923 GCF_036962765.1 Neobacillus drentensis | reverse complement strand
GGGTGCAAGAGTTAAAGATGGAGAGCTGCGGCGACCTTTTTTCCTTGTTGTAGGAACGGAGGAGTTTAGTGGAAGAGTCCAGATTAAACTTTGTTCAGCAATCGGGCCATTTTCTTGAATAACACTCAATAAGGAAATTGGATATTTATGTTAAAATATAAAGAAGATTTTGAAAAAGTGTACTCAAGCTAATGAAGCAGTTATCTGAAAAAAAAATCGTAATTTTGTATTGATTTAATGGTTCTAAACGAGGTGAAATTTATAAAATCAAATTCAATAGGAGGAAGGTAGAGTGTCAAATGAAACAAAGAGTTACATTGACTATCCAATGGCAAAAATTCCAGGAGGAGAAATAGATTTAAGAGACGATAGAATAAAAAGCAAATGGAAAGCTGAAATAAGACCGTTTCTTCTTGGCAGGTATCCTGTAACTATGAGTCTGTACTATGCTATTACAAATAAATCACCTAATTCTTTGGACGGAGAGCTAAAACCGGTTGTGAATATTTCTTGGAATGATGCCATTTCTTTTTGTAATCTACTTTCACAGAAAACTGGACTAAAAGAGTGTTATTCTATTAGTAATGATGGTGAAAATATTATTTGTGATTGGGAATCAGACGGCTATCGACTTCCTTCAGAAGCAGAGTGGCAATATGCATGTAAAGCAGGGACTACTGGTTATAGATACGGAGAGCTTGATAAGATTGCCTGGTATAATGAAAATTCAGGAGGCAAAATCCATGAAATAGGAAGAAAGGAACCGAATGAATGGGGTCTGTATGATATGTTAGGGAATGTTTGGGAGTGGTGTTGGGATTTATATGATGAACAAGTGTACGGCTCCTACCGAATTTTTCGAGGAGGTAGCTGGGCTGAAGAGGCTAGGGGTTGTGGGGCTTCGTGTCGTCGTCGTAGCCATCCGTCATTTTGCATAGAAGACCTTGGATTCCGTCTTGCCCAGTCTTTTTAAACAAACAAGCCAATTTGCGAGGTTAATTGAAGTTTGTCTGTTTTCAATTCGAGGGATCGTAACTTAGAAAGCCTGTATCTATGATTACACAATAATCAAAGATACAGGCTTACTTATTTTGTCTATTCTTTTTTTAATCTTCCCGCCTTTTTGGCCGCCTCTTTTAATATGACTTCGATTTGGGCGTTTACGCTTCTAATTTCATCTTCAGCCCACTTTTCCAGCACCTCATATAATTTTGGATCGATGCGAAGCGGAAATGATTTTCTTTTACTCATTTACAACACGACCTTAATAAATGCTTCCTGTATTGATAATGGGCTGTGTTCCTTTCTCGGAAACAATGGCGACCATTAAGTTATTGACCATCTGCGCTTTTTTCTCTTCATCGAGGTCCACAATTTCCTGCTCTGCAAGCTGGTCAATCGCAGCTTTTACCAGCCCTACTGCACCATCGACAATTACTTTACGTGCAGATAAAACAGCTTGAGCTTGTTGTCTTTGAAGCATGGCAGAAGCGATTTCGGAAGAATAGGCAAGATGCATAATCCTCGCTTCGATGACGTCAACCCCTGCAACATCCAGTCTTTTTTGTAAATCATACATAAGTACATCTGCGACTTCATCGCTATTTTGACGAAGGGTAAATGTGTTTTCGGAATGACCGAATGAATCATAAGCATATCTGCTTGCAATATGACGAATACCGGTTTCACTTTGAATTTGAATGAATTTTTCATAGTTTTCTACGTCATACAATGCTTTTGCTGCATCCCTTACTTTATACACAACAACAGCTGCAATTTCAATTGGATTTCCTTCCAAATCATTTACCTTTAGCCGCTCACTGTTAAAGTTTGTCACACGTAAGGAAACGCTGCGTTTGAACGTAAAGGGGATGGTTGCCCATAATCCTTGGTCCCGGATGACACCTAAATAGGTTCCAAAGAAAGTTAATACCTTTGCTTCATTAGGTTGAACAATGGTTAAACTTGTTGCAACAATGAGTCCTAAAATTACGACTATTCCTCCGGAGATTTTCTCCGAAATGGATCCGGTAGCAATTAAGTAAATACCAAAACCAATGCACAAAAGCGCAATAATCAACGCTGCAAAACCATTCATTTTAAATATGGATTTCTCTTTCATAAGACCCCTCCTTAATATATAAGTGATATAAAAGTGATATCACATTTATATCATAATATGGTGGCGAAAAAAAGTAAATCATTTAATTGTTTGCCAATTTTGATATTTCCAGCTCGGCCAAAAGACCTGTTACGACAAATTGTGAATCCTAGAATGGGACTTTTTAATTAAAAACCGTGAAAGATGTTGATTTTTGAGAGAATCAGCAGGATTTTTAATTTTAATTAAAGAATATATATACAACTAAAATTCACTTGCTTATAGAAGTTTTTTGAGAGATTGCAAGAAGAACGGTGATACAAAAAGAAAATGAGTAAATCACTCCTGGACGTTTATTTCACTATGCAACTAACTGCAGATAGAAACAGGTAAAGCCATGTTATTCAAACATTCTATCAAGGTATGAAAGAGGGTATACGATATGATTGAAAATTTCTTTGCAGACTATAAAAAGTTTATTGTTGTACCGGAGGATAAAAACGGAGTTGAGAATGAAGTATTTGACCCCAAAAATTATGCGGCAAATTATATCCTAACACTGTCCATTTTTGATTCTCGTTTATCTTCCTGGAGAGATGCCAGTAAATTCGAAATAGATGTCGAAAAAAGTATCAAAACAGTCCTGAGGGATTTCAATCAAAAGCAACGAGGGAAGTACTATCTTCAATTATTAGAATTAGATAGGTATAAAAACTATTTTATCGTTGCTCTTTCTTCTAAAACAAAATTTAATCCAGGGGAAGAAAATAAACGTATAGCTTATATCATTGATAACTTACTTTCGAACCCATTTTATGTTGGAGAAGGATGGTTCAACCTAATTGGTGAAAAAGGAAGAGTGGCCCGTAAACTCTTTTGCTGCTCCTTTAAAGAATATGTAGTGGAGGATCTAAACCAAGAAAAATATGAAAACATCAGTGAATTAATCCCTAAAAATGGAGAGATTAAGCTGATCAAAAGCTCTCAGAAAAGGGATATTCTCTGAATGCACAGGTAACAGGTGCATTTAGCTTGGCATGTCAGAGCTATTAGAGAATGGGGCTAAAAAGGGTTTGGAGACATTTTTTCAAAAAGTAGAAAAGGAAATAAAAAGGAGTCTTTATTATATGAAAAAGAAGGGCAGGTGAAAGAGAGATCATATTACTTTAAAGGGTTCCATTTCCTATCGCAAACATTAAAAATGTAACTTAGTAATTCGGTTTTTCGTGGCTGTAAACTTACCAGATTCAAACACACTAGGATTAACCCCAGCGAAAGCTACTAACTTTTTAGGATCAGTAAATCTATCTATCTCTCCAATTTCTGAAATGATCGTGGCAGCGATTTTTTCTCCGATACCAGGGATAGATTTGATAATATTATGTTCTTCAACTTCTTTAGCGAGGGCATCTATCTCTGACTCTAACATGGATAGGTGCTCTTTGTATTGAAGAATGATGTTTATATACATTTCAAGACTTAAAATATTATACTCTAAAACTATTACGATATGGTCTGCCTTTATCTTAAAATGCCTGAACTTGACCTCCCCCTTCAGGAATCCAGACCCATGACTGGAGTCATTCCTAATTCCTCCTTATCCTAACTATTCTTTCTATTCCTAGCAAAAATTATAAAGCTATGTACCCCTGAGCTAGTCCAAACACAATTTTTTCTCCGAATCCAAACAATTATTGGACCTGCGTTAATACCAATGATCAAAATCGTTTGCGTTGACCTTTTTTTTATCCCCATAATAAAGGAGTACAAAGAACCTTCTTTGAGCTTTATACTAGTTTAAAGAGCAATTGAACAGTTCGAACCACTTAACAACAAGAACAGTTAAGCAGTTTACCTGTATTTTTTCTGAAATCGCTAACAATCCAAATAACTCAGCACAAAACTTACGATTCTAAAAAGTTATAAGTATAGTTAAAGATATTAAAATGAGTCCGTCATTTTTAGTGATTAATAAATCTCATCTTTTAATCTTAGAGAGAGGTTTGTCAAAGGGAATGGTTTGATCACCTCCCTGTTTATAGGGAGATGAAGCCGCAATAAATTTTTCAGATTATTTAAAAAATAGAGGTGTCTACTTAATGAACAATATACTCGTCATTGCCCCCTATGAAGCCTTAGTAGAGCAGGCCGAAAGAATGAATGAATTTTGTGATATACCTTATACCGTTATTCCAGGGAATCTCAAGGAAAATCTTGATGAAATCAGATCTTATATCAATCAAGGTGTAAAGATCCTCATCTCTCGTGGGGGAACAGCCCAAGCTTTACGAAATTCATTCGATTTACCTGTCATTGAAATACCCGTTACGTCTGTCGACATTTTAATGGCGTTAAGTAAGGCAAGTGAGCAAGGTTTTAAAAAAATCGCCTTTATCACGACGTTAAATATTTTATTTCAAGCTAAGCATTTTAATAACATTATGGACATAGATTTGCAAATCTTGCCCTGTCAAGATGCTAACGAAATACCTGCGAAGGTGAAACATCTAATTGAAGACCAGGGAATAGATGCAGTAGTGGGTGATGTAGTAGCCACACAACAAGCGATAGAGCGTGGAATCTATGGATGTCTTTTAGAATCGGGTCCTATGTCCCTTCAAATAGCCCTTAATGAAGCCGCAACAATTTTAAAATCAATGGAAAAGGAGAAGGCTCGTTTAAAGCAACTTGAAGCGATTCTTAATTTTACAACTGAGGCAGTTCTTACAATAGATAATAAAGAGAAGGTTACCGTATATAATGCATCAGCTGAGAGAATATTTGGCGTGCCAATAAACCAGGTACTCGGGAATAAGTTAACTGAGTGTTTACCCGAAAGTCTATTGAATAAAGTTTTATCCGAACATGACGAGGAAAAAAATATCCTTCTTAAGATTAATGGAAAGAAGATTGTTTGTAACCGGGTTCCTATTATCATTCATGGTAGGTTTCATGGAGCAGTGGCTATTTTTCAAGAAATTGGTGAAATTCAAAATTTAGAGATGAACATCAGGACTAGGCTTAATGAAAAAGGATTAGTGGCCAAGAAATCCTTCAATGATATTCAGGGTGGTAGTCCAGAAATGCTCAAATGCATTCAGCAAGCGAGACAGTATGCTAAATCTAACGGTACAGTTTTAATTTATGGTGAGACGGGAACAGGAAAGGAACTCTTTGCACAGAGCATTCATAATGAGAGCAAACGGGCTAAGGGACCTTTTGTTTCCGTTAACTGTGCTGCATTAAGTGAAAATCTACTTGAAAGTGAACTTTTTGGATATGTCGAGGGTACTTTTACAGGGGCACTTAAAGGAGGTAAGATGGGGCTTTTTGAATTAGCCCATGGAGGTACATTATTTCTCGATGAATTAGGGGAAATCTCCCTTAATTTTCAAGCGAAACTTCTAAGGGTATTGCAAGAAAAGGAGGTTCGACGTGTTGGAGGAGATCGGGTAACTCCTATTGATGTTCGGATCATCTGCGCTACGAACCGAGATCTGCGTGAAGAAGTTCGATTGGGGCGTTTTCGTGAAGATCTTTATTACCGGCTGAGTGTATTGGAGTTACAATTAATGCCACTCAGGCAGCGTAAAGACGACATCGTCCCTATGGCTATATCCTTTTTCAAGAGTGAATGTATAAAAGAGCAAAAGGTTTTGTTTTTGCCGCTGGATCAACTTTTTGATTGTCTAAAAAGTTACGATTGGTTTGGTAATTCACGGGAATTGCAAAACTTCATCGAAAGGTTAGTTATTAGTACTGAGGAAGGTGAAGAGTTAACAGAGTACAAGATTTGTGAGCTGTTGGCTGAGAAGAAAGGGAAACTTTACGACAGAGGGGGACAAAATCATGACGAGTTACAGGTCACCATTTCAAATCGATTTGAGGATATGGAAAATCAGCTCTGGAAGCAGCTTCTCGAGCGTTATCATGGAAACAAGGATAGACTTTGCAAGGATTTTGGAATAAGTAAAACTACCCTTTGGCGTAAGTTGAACTTTCATAAATGAGTTGCATCATTTTATATTTGAGAAACAAATTTCAAATAAGAAAGATAAATTTAAATAAGCTGTTATAAATAGCTTCTTGTTCTTTACTGAATAAGAGGTTGTAAAATCTGCGGTTAAAGACTTCAGTGTTTTCTCTGGTTTGACGAATATTTCGTTCCGAATCTAATGGCCGGTGGAGACGGAGGTCTGTGCGGACTCACGAAAATAGTACCGGAGCTTTTCGGTGAGCTTTTTAAAGCCTACCAGGGTGAGGATTTCTCTATGGTCGTTTCGAGTCAGAAAAAAATTAGTAAGCTTATGAGTGTTTATGATGTTTCACAACCTTTTGTTGCAGCAATAAAGACAGCGGTTATGCTTAGAGGAGGAACAATGATACCAATGGTCAAAGCACCAGGGACTATGATGGATGAGCAAGGAAAAAGTAAGAAGTATTTTGGTTACAGCTAACATTAATTGAAAAATAGGGGAAGAAAATATATAAAAGTTAAGGAACACCGGATGTTCCAAAGTTTACTTTAAACCGGTAAAGTAGTTACAGTAGGAATTGAGAGACTAGGTAGATTAACGAAAAGATTTATAGAAGAATAGAATTAAAAGGAACAATTTTATTTTACAAGGGAGGTCATGCAGACCCCCTTGTTTTTTATACTTTTAATATTTTTGAATTTTCTATTTTTTAAAGGGGATGCACTTTACAAGGATTTTGGTATACCAAAACTATCTTATAGCATAAGTTGACCTTTATAAATGAGTCTTCAATCTTTCATATTTGAAATGTGAATTTCAAGTATGAAAGATTTGAAGCAATTAAG
>NZ_JBALOS010000172.1:3025-22095 GCF_036962765.1 Neobacillus drentensis | reverse complement strand
TGAATTTTATTTACAGATTCGCAACAATCTTTACGTTAACATTACATTTTACTGTGACATAATTTAGACTTTTCCCGAATTTTTGTATAGTATAATTAGGTGAATCCCTAATAAATCAATCTTTTGGAGGTTATTTAGTGAATTATCAACTTAAGAAAAGTCTCTTAATATTGTCGATATCGCAACTTACGATAATTGCTATTTCTTTCATTGCTTATCACAAAGTTTCTTTATTAAGCTATATCAACATATCTTTTTATTTTACAGCAGTACTATTGTTAACCTCTTTACTCGTTTATACTATCCATTCTGGTTTCTATGATGTCATTTCTCGGTCATTTAGTTTCGCCTTTCAAAGAGGGCAAAATAAAAGACGATTTGATGAAATACCTCCTTTATCAGAACTTGTCACATTCAACCAAAAACCACTGGTCTTTTACGGGCTTATTAATGGACTGTTTATGGCTATTGCACTGGTCATATATTATTTTTAACTGACTTGAAATTTATTATGCGTTTCATTATAATAAGTACAATTGTATAGTTACTTAAAAGGCTATGATAAAGAGTAGTACGTATTTTCCTTCGGATCAGAGAGTTTGTGGGTGGTGAAAACAAACACGAATAAATACGGAATGGACTTTGGAGCCTCTGTCTGAACAGATATTTTTACGCTTTATTAAATAGTAGGATTAGACGTATCCTTGCGTTAAAAGGGGTCCAAATTATCTTCGAGATATTTTTGGCATTGAGTGACTCTTTTTGGAGTAATTTAGGGTGGTACCGCGAACCATTCGTCCCTATTCGTTTTGGGGGATGAATGGTTTTTTTATATATTTTTTTAGGAGGAAGTTAATTATGAAAACGATTTTTTCTGGTATTCAGCCAAGTGGAACGATAACACTTGGCAATTATATCGGAGCATTGAAACAATTTGTGGAAATGCAAAATGAATACAATTGCTACTTTTGTATTGTTGACCAGCATGCGATTACGGTTCCACAAGATCCTATAACATTACGGAAAAATATCCGAAGTCTAGCTGCATTGTATCTTGCAGTCGGAATTGATCCTAGCAAAGCTACTTTGTTTGTTCAGTCAGAGGTTCCAGCCCATGCTCAAGCAGGTTGGTTGATGCAATGTGTAGCTTATATAGGAGAATTAGAAAGAATGACTCAATTTAAGGATAAATCGACGGGGAAAGAGGCGGTTCAGGCTAGTTTATTAACCTATCCTCCCCTTATGGCAGCTGATATTCTTCTATATAACACGGATCTAGTCCCTGTAGGAGAAGATCAAAAGCAACATATGGAATTAACTCGTGACTTAGCTGAGCGATTTAATAAAAAATACAGTGACATATTAACCATACCTGAAATTAGTATTCCTAAGGTTGGTGCTAGAATTATGTCACTGCAAGAACCAACGAAGAAAATGAGCAAATCCGATCCAAATCTAAAGGCAAATATCACACCTTTGGATGATCCAAAGCAAATTGTTAAAAAGATTAAAAGTGCTGTTACCGATTCCGAAGGGATTGTTAAATTCGATAAAGAAAACAAGCCCGGTATATCAAACTTATTATCGATTTATTCGATCTTGGGCGGAAAGTCTATACCTGAAATTGAGGAAATGTATGAAGGAAAAGGTTATGGTGATTTTAAAAGCGACCTGGCAGATGTTGTTGTTAATGTCTTTAAACCAATTCAAGATAGGTACTATGAATTACTTGAATCATCAGAGCTTGACCGTATATTAGATGAGGGTGCCGAAAAAGCAAATCTAGTAGCTAATAGGACCCTTAAAAAAATGGAAAAAGCGATGGGCCTTGGCAGAAGAAAAAGGTAATAAAAAAAGCCTGTACCCAAAAGATATGTTGTTCATATCTTTTGAGTCAGGCTTTTAATTTACTTTTGGACCATGTTCCATCTCCCAAAGTTTCTCAAAAAACGGCTGCCCTTTTATAAGGTTTTCACAAAATGTTTCATGTCTCTTCGACCAGCCATGCTTTGTTTCCTCAAATAACTGTTCCCAAGCTGCTTCAAAATTTAATTCTTGAATCGTTGAATAATTCTCTGGGCACCATTCCGTATACCAATACCTTACTTCTGCTTCATTACTCGATGAAAGTAATTGGTCAATGGCCATAAATAACAGTTGTTTTAATTGACGTTCTTTTCTAGTTAAACCCCTCATCAATTCCGGTTCAGGTGAAAGAATGTGATAGTCCTTCAACCTTGGCTGCTCATAAAAGTGGTATTTATTCGCCTCATGTTGACCAATCATTTCATAAACCAACTGCTCTTGTCTTGGTATCAACCTACTTTTACGAATTGGGATATTATAGCCAATTGTGTCAATTGCCAAAATACCTATTCCATCTGTTACGACAAAGCAATAGTCAAGTTGAACTCTTTCATGGTTTTTTCTCAAATAAGCCTTCTGATAAATTTCATCTAGAAGCTGTTGAGGCAACTCTGACAAATCATTTTCAATGTAGTTAAACAAAATCGGTTCAACTTTCACCAATGGCACTTGGTCCAACAGTTCTACCCCATCATCCTTACGCCATTCATGAAAGTGACAAACATTATATCCGTTTTCTTCCCCTTCAAACCAATTTACCCATACATCATGAAGATACAACATTGTACAACCCCTCACTTCAAGAAACTGTTTGTAAATCAGTATGGGCAGACCTTAGTTAAATTATTCCTTTATATATATTTTGCTCCAATTCCATTTATGAACTTCGTTTATTTGTCCACTTCCTTTTATTATGTTGATTTCCGTTCCAGACGCTTATAAAGCAACGGCTATGTTAAACTTGCCTGTTAATTTCCGCTCCAGGCGCGTGCGGTTCGGGGAGCCTCCCGCAGGAGTCTTCGCGTCTGGAACGTAGAGCAACAAGGTACCAAAATCAACAATATGTTTTAACATAGCCAAAGCAAAAAAAATCTACCATGTTAATGGCAGATTTTTATCGTTTTGATTTTGGATTAAAGGCATCCTTGAGGCCTTCTCCGATAAAGTTAATCGATAAGATGGTAATTGTGATTATTAATGCAGGCGGGACCCAGATCCAAAGTTTAAATTGGAGAACATCGGGCTCGTTGGCGGAATTCAACATATTTCCCCAACTCGGAATTTCTTGAGGCACTCCAAAGCCAAGAAAACTTAAGCCTGTTTCTGCAACAATCATTGTAGCAAAGGTAATCGTCGCTTGAACAATAATTGTAGATAGTATATTTGGAAGTAAATGTTTAACGATTACTTTTGTTGGTGAACAACCAATAGAAATGGCTGCAGTAATGTATTCATTTTCTTTTTCTGCAAGAATCTTACTACGGACAATTCGTGCAATCCCCCCCCAACTTAGTAAGCTAATCGTTCCAATTAAGACCCATAACCCATTTACTTTTCCAAAAAGAATGGCATTTAAGACAATGACAAATACAATAAAAGGAAAGTTTAAGATAAAATCAGTAAATCTCATTAATAAGCTATCAACAGCACCGCCAAAATATCCTGAAATAGAGCCGATTAACGTGCCTATTAAAAGAACAAATAATGTACAACTTATCCCTACTAACAACGATATGCGCCCGCCATAAAGTAATCTTGTAAAGACATCGCGTCCAGACTTATCCGTTCCCAGCCAATGTTTACTAGATGGCTCTAACGACATTTGGCCTATGTTAATTCTGGTAATATCCGCAGTGGTAATATAAGGTGCAAGGATCGAAACTATAGTTACAACCAGTAAGAAGATAAGACTTGTCATTGCCAATTTATTTTTTAAAAACTTTTTTCGCGCAATTGCAAAAGGAGATAAACTTTTTTTCGGGGGTGTTACTAAAACTTCTTTCTCATTTTGTGTAACTATTTGCATTTATTCTCGCCCCCTAATCTAGCCTAATTCTCGGATCTACAACACCATATAAAACATCAGCAATTAAGTTGCCTATTAGTGTTAAGAAAGAGAATAACATCGTCAACGTCAAAAGTACTGGATAATCCCGTGTCCCGACAGATTGCAGGAATAGTTGTCCAAGACCAGGATACGTAAAAATGGTCTCGGTGATGATGGCGCCACTTATGATGGCAACGATATCAAAGCCTAAAAATGTTATAAGAGGAATAATGGAGTTTCTTAAAATATGAACATTGTATATCTTTCTTTCGGGAGTGCCTTTTGCACGGGCTGTACGGACATAATCCTTACGGCTGTTTTCAATAATATCATTCCGTAAAAATTGGGTATAACTTGCTGTACTTAATAATCCAAGAACAACTGCTGGTAAAAATACATGGTGGAACCGGCTTAACCACCATTCAAATGTTCCATCTGTTACTCCAATATCTACAGAGCCATTTGAAGGAAACCATCCTAGTGTAAATGAAAAGAAAAAGATGGCGAACACCCCAGCAATAAAAGATGGTATGGCCAAACCTATGTAATTTAATCCTCCAATTAGGTTATCTGTTAAGGTATAGGGCTTTCGCCCTGCATAGGACCCCATTAAAAATGCGAGGATATAGGTTATTAATATAGATGAAAAACCTAAAAGTATGGTGTTAGGGAGTCGTTGTCCAATAACCTCAGATACCTCTATTTTAAAACGTGTTGATTTCCCAAAATCCCCCTCCACGAAACCACTAATCCAACGGAAATACTGCTGAGGCAGCGGGTCGTTATATCCCAATTTCTCCCGCATTTCCGCGATATACTCTGGATTAGTATTTCTTGGATCAATTTCTCCACTTAACGAATCCCCCGGCATTAATTTTGCCAAAGTGAATACAACAATGGAGGTAAGGAGTAACATTGGAATCATTCCCAATATTCTTCGAAATGCATATTTCAACATGTGCATTCTCCTTGTCTAATAAGCTTTGGTAACAACAAGTTGTGTAGAACCAACACTCAACTTGTTCAAATGGGAGAAGTAAGCCCTCTCCCATTTGATGTTCAAGATTAAGTTGGTATTTTAAACCCTTGTATAATTCTTATTACAACTTAATAAAACCGTACCTATTGCTTAATCCACCATTCATTTGGACGATTCATACCAGAAACGTCAAATTTAACGTTCTGAACTCGTTTGCTTACAGCCATTGTTTCCTCTAGCTCTGCAATTGGTAGTGCAGGCAGATCTTGCATGAATAGTTTTTGCCATTGGACATATAGGTCCTTACGTTTCTCGTTATCTGTTCCAACTACTTTGATATCAAGTGCTTGATCTAGTAATTTATCGCTTTCAGCATTTACCCAGCGTGGATAGTTCCAAACTGCTTTTGATCCCCAAAGTGGTGTCGGATCTGGGTCTGAACCAGTTGACCAACCACCGAAGAATACTTCCATTGATTTATCAGCTTTATCAAGCATTTCGTAATAAAGGTTTACATCCGTCATAGTTAATTTTGTTTTTAAGCCAACTGCTTCCCAATATTGAGTCATTGCCTTGGCACGGGATTCAAATGTAGGGTTATCAGTTGCATAGTGGCTAAAGTTTACAACAAATTTCTTACCATTTGGATCTTCACGGAAGCCATCACCATCAACATCTTTGTATCCTGCTTCATCTAATAATGCTTTAGCCTTTTCAGGATCATATTTGTATTGTTCTAACTCTTCATTCGGTGCCGCGATCCAATGGTTTGTAGGGATTGGACGGTTTACTGGTTTACCAACTCCAAAGAAAAACGCCTTAACCCATTCTTCACGGTTAATTGCATAATACATAGCTTCACGAAGCTTTTTCTCTTGGTATTTAGGTTCATTCATGATGTTTTTCTCGCCATCCCATGTACCTAATCTGAAACCTACGTAGTAATAGCTTACGCCAGGATACGTTACAGCATTTACATTATCAAGTGCTTTCACTTGATCAATAATACTTGGATGGAAAGAAGTCATATCAAGTGTTCCATTTTTAAGTTCCCCAACAGAAAGAGATGGATCGATAACTTTAATAACTACTTTTTCGATATGTGGTTTGCCGCCAAAGTAATCATCAAAACGTTCCATTTCTATGGATTCACCTGGGATAACTTTAGTTACTTTAAATGGTCCTAAACCAACAGGCTTTGTCCGAACTTGTTCAGATCCCATCATATCTTTCACTGCCATGCCTTTAAATTCTGTACGGTTCATAGGGTATGTCCAAAGATTATCCAGGTTGTTTACACGAGCTTTATCAAATGTAATTTGAATGTGGTAATCGTCAATAACTTTTATACCAGCGATTTCTTTCGCTTTTCCATCATGATAATCTTGTGCACCTACGATATTTCTTACGTTATCAAAACGAGGACCATCATAATCCTTATCAGCAATAACTTTCAGTGCGAACTCCCAGTCTTTAACTGATAATTCATCGCCATTATGCCACTTGACGCCTTGTTTAATTTCAAAATCAAACACTTTATTGTCCGTCGTTTTCCATGTAGCGATATGCGGCTGTGCTTTTAAGTTTTCGTCATAATCAATTAGGTTTTCATCAAAAAAATCAATTACATATTGATCCGCTGCATTTCCATAGAAAGTGTAGTTAAACTTACCCTCAGGTGCAGAATCCAATGCATAAACTAGTGTTCCGCCATCTTGTGGTTTTTCGGATGTTTCACCAGACTTTCCATCATTTTCATTGCTCGATGTTCCTGCTTTTTCTCCGCCGCTGCAAGCCGCTAAAAAAGCAGATAGGACTAGCATTAATGCTGCTAACAGAAGCATACTACTCTTCTTCATTTGTTTACCCCCCTATGATTTTTATTTTTCCTACTTTTTTTAATAAAGGTGGCAAGCTACTCGATGAGAGGGCTTCACCTCCTTTAGTACTGGCTTACTTTTAGAACATTCCTCCATTGCCATTGGGCAGCGCGGATGGAATGAGCAACCCGTTGGTGGATTGATTGGGCTTGGCACATCCCCTTTTAGGATAATCCGCTCCTTTTTTATCCTTGGATCAGGCGATGGGATTGCAGAAATTAATGCTTGAGTATATGGATGGAGAGGCTCCGTGTATAAGCTGTCTTTATCCGCAACCTCAACCATATTCCCTAAGTACATGACACCAATTCGGTCACTCATGTGTTTAACAACACTTAGGTCGTGGGCAATAAAAAGAAAAGTAAGGTTAAATTCTTCCTGTAAGTCTTTTAACAGGTTTAAAACCTGTGATTGAACGGAAACGTCTAGTGCTGAAACAGGTTCATCAGCAATAATTAGTTTCGGCTTTAGTGCAAGCGCTCTAGCAATTCCAATTCTTTGGCGCTGCCCCCCAGAAAACTCATGTGCATACTTATAATAGGCATCTGGCGGCAAACCTACTTTATTTAATAAATCCATAACTTCCTGTTTTAATTCAGCCTTCGTTTTTTTAGAAAAGTTATAAATAGGTTCTGCGATAATGTCTCCGACCATTTGCATCGGATTCAAAGAAGCGTACGGATCCTGAAACACCATTTGCATATCTTTTCGAATCTCTCGCAGTGATCTGCCTGTTACTTTAGTAATGTCTTTCCCGTTAAAGAAAATCTGGCCTTCGGTTGGCTTTAATAGTCGAAGAATGGTTCTCCCTGCAGTTGATTTACCACAGCCGGATTCACCAACCAGTCCAAGTGTTTCTCCTCTTTTAATCTCAAATGAGATATTATCCACTGCTTTTACATTCCCAATCGTACGCTTTAAAAATCCGCCCTTAACTGGGTAATAGGTTTTAAGATTTTTAATCTCTAATAGATTTTCAGATTGCAAGGGAGATTGCTCCCCCTGTTTATGTATTGAAACAGTACTCATTAACTCACCCCTTCTTTTGGTTTACTTGTTTCATAGAGTAAACAGGCAACTTCATGGCCATGTTCTACATCTTCAAGTAATGGGGTAATTGTAGTACACTCGGGCATTGCTCTAGGACATCGATTTGCAAAACGACAGCCTGTTTTTGGCATATTTATAAGTGATGGCACGATTCCCTTAATAGAACTTAACCGTTCTTCTTGTCCATCCATTTTCGGGATTGCACCTAATAGTAAACTAGTATATGGATGTTTTGGATTGTGGAAAAGAGTTTCAACATCAGTTCTTTCTACAATCCTTCCAGCGTACATCACCATTACTTCATCACACATTTCAGCTATTACACCTAAATCATGTGTGATTAAAATAACGGACATGTCATTTACAGCTTGAATTTCTTTTAGAAGTTCTAATATTTGAGCTTGAACCGTAACGTCAAGCGCAGTTGTTGGTTCATCCGCAATTAATAATTTAGGCTGACATGCGATGGCAATCGCAATCATAACCCGCTGTCTCATTCCTCCAGATAGTTGATGTGGATACTCATCAATTATTTTATCAGGTCTTGAAATGCCAACACTTTTTAATAGGGCGATCGACCTTAGCCTAGCCTCTTTCTTAGTAATTTTTAAATGATTAAAAAGGACCTCTTGTAGTTGATAGCCGATGGTAAAGACCGGATTTAATGAAGTCATCGGCTCTTGAAAAATCATCGAAACGTCTTTTCCGCGAATTCTATTGATTTGAGATTCTGACATTTTCTCAAGATTTACTCCATCAAATATAACCTCTCCTGCCTTAATTTTCCCGCTTCCTTTAGGCAGTAACTTCATAATGGAGAGACTCATGACTGATTTGCCGCAGCCAGACTCCCCAACAATACCAACAATTTGCCTAGGCTTAACATTAAATGAAACATTTTCAACTGCATTATAATCATTTCCCTCAATATCAAATGCAGTCTCTAAATTTTTGACTTCTAGCAGTGGTGCCTCTTTGTGCAGCGTTTTTTTTGTGCTCATAGTACACCCTCTAACTTTTTAAATTATTCTGTTTATTCAAACTATTTTATAAAAATTCTATTACGGAATTGTTACAAAAGCAATATTTTTTTGAAAAATTAAAAATATTTACTAAATTTTTTCTTTTTAAAACCCTAATTTTATTGGCTTTTTTCGAGGTAATTATTATAGTTATCTAGGTATTTTTTTGCGGGATTCGAAAAAGATAGTTTCGTAGAATAATGATGGGATTGGTAATAATGTTTAACAATACTATACCCCATTGCATATCCGAGTAATTTAGGTAGCCTTCCCTCCCCGTACAGTAATTCATCGTGTACTCTTTCATTTTTTTTCTTGGCTAGTTGGTTTTTTATATATTTATCCCAAAACATAATGAGCTCCTTTTCACTATACATACGGCACCATGAAGCTAAATATTCCGAACCGCAATTTTTTAAAACAGCATATTCTGCTAGACCTTCAATGATAATGGAATCAAGCAAGGTATAGTCTTCCATTCTTTTATTTAACAGAGTAAGCCGGCAGACGTGATGGTATTCATGGACCAATAGTGCCTCTACTTCCTTCAAATCTTCACAATGCGAGAGAAAAAGAAACATTTTATCTGGGAACGAAACTCCCGCTTTACTCTTGCCTTCTCTGAAAAAGAATCCGCCCGCTTGTGCTACAGGAAAGAGAAAAACGGGTATGTCAGGGCCATTCCATTTTTCTTTATATTGATGAAAGAGTTGTTCAACTTGATCCCACGCATTTTGTTCCTTCATTCGATCATACATAATCCGAGCGGACCGAGACGGCCGGTACATCCCAAAATTCACTAATTGATTGTATATTTCCTTTGAAGTTTGCTTTTTAAAAAATGGTTCAAGTTTTTCACACATCTTAACTGGCCTTTCAAACTCATTCATTAACCATTGATCCGTTCGAATGATTCCCATAACCTCACCCCATTAACTTTAACTCTCTGAACAGTTTATGAAGGTAATAAAAATGTGGTTCATAGATAAAAATGATTTAATGGCAAAAAAAAAATGACCAGACATTAGTCTGGTCGATCAAAAGACTTATTCGTATTTTTTGAATACTATCGTTGCGTTGTGCCCGCCAAAGCCTAGTGAATTACTCATCGCTGCTTGAATTTCCATTGGACGTGCTATATTCGCTACATAATCTAAGTCACATTCAGGATCTGGTGTTTCATAGTTAATGGTTGGAGGAAGCATACTGTCTCTTATCGCTAATACCGTAAAAATCGCTTCTACACCACCTGCAGCACCAAGAAGATGCCCCGTCATTGATTTAGTGGAGCTTATTGCTAATTTATATGCGTGCTCACCAAATACCTCTTTAACTGCAAGGGTTTCAAACTTGTCATTATACCCCGTACTTGTTCCATGGGCGTTTACATAATCAATTTCCTCAGGCTTTAACCCGCCGTCATTAATGGCCATTTTCATTGCACGGGCGCCGCCTTCACCACCTGGTGCTGGTGCAGTAATATGATAGGCATCACCAGTTGCACCATAGCCGACAATTTCAGCATAAATTTTAGCACCACGTGCTAATGCGTGTTCAAGTTCTTCCAAGACAATAATCCCTGCACCCTCGCCAATGACAAAGCCATCACGGTTTTTATCAAATGGTCTGCTAGCCGTCTTGGGGTCTGGATTTGTGGAAAGAGCAGTATTCGCACAAAAGCCAGCGACTGACATTCTGGTTATCGGTGCTTCCGCTCCGCCGGTTACCATTGCATCTGCATCACCGCGTTGAATTACTTTAAAGGCATCACCAATTGAATTTGTTCCCGTTGCGCAGGCGGTTACCGTACAAGAGTTGAAGCCTCGTGCACCTAAGGTAATTGAAACTTGTCCAGTTGCCATATCAGGAATTAACATTGGTACAAAAAACGGACTTACCCGCTTGTATCCTCTTTTTTGAAAAATCTCGAATTGCTGTTCAAAGGTTTCCATACCGCCTATACCGGAACCAATCCATACTCCCACACGATGGGAGTTATCTTCGTTAATTGTTAAATCAGCATCTTTCACTGCCATTAATGCCGATGCCACAGCAAACTGTGTAAACCGATCCATTTTACGGGCATCTTTTCTATCCATGAAAGCTTCAGGATCAAAATCCGTTGATTCTGCGGCAACTTTTGCTGGATATTCATCTGCATTGACCCTTGTCAAAGGACCAATTCCAGATTTCCCTTCTAATATGTTTTTCCATGTTGTTTCGGCATCATTTCCAAGCGGCGTTACGGCACCTATGCCTGTTACTACAACCCTGCGATTTTCCATATTATCTATCTCCTTCATTTCTTAGCTTTTTCAAAAATGTATCCTTTATTTTCCCCATTTGATGGCAATCGCACCCCAGGTTAGGCCTCCGCCAAAACCTACCATGACGATGATGTCATCATCTTTAATTCTTCCCTCTTCTAAATCTTCCACAATCGAAATTGGAATTGATGCAGCAGATGTATTACCATATTTATGAATGGTTTTTGACATTTTTTCAACAGGCAATTCTAATCTTTGTCTTGATGCTTCCATAATACGAATATTAGCCTGATGAGGAATTAGGAAATCGACATCGTCTTTAGTTAATCCTGCTTTTTCGAGAACATTTATACAACTCTCACCCATTTGCCTTACTGCAAATTTAAACACTTCGCGACCATTCATAATTATATATTCATCCTGGAACAAGTGTTTAGATCCAGTCCCATCAGCACCAAGTTCAAAGGAAAGAATCCCTCGATTTTCTGACACTGGACCGATAACTGTGGCTCCAGCCCCATCCCCAAATAATACCGCAGTATTACGGTCAGACCAGTCAGTAATTTTCGAAAGCTTTTCCACACCAACCACTAAGACATATTTATAAACTTCTGATTCAATGAATTGCTTCCCGGTCACAATCCCATACATAAAACCTGCACAGGCTGCACTGACATCCATTGCAGCTGCCTTGGTTGCTCCCAGCCTTTCTTGAATTCTGCAGGCAACCGATGGAAAAGGAGTATCAGGAGTAACCGTTGCTACCAAAATTAAATCGATTTCATCAGCAGTAATACCTGCATCTTCTATAGCTTTTTGGGCTGCTTCAAAAGCCATATCCGAAGTATTAACGTCATCCGAAGCAATTCTTCTTTCTTCGATTCCTGTCATTGTACGAATCCATTCATCGGATGTATCCATGATCTTTTCTAAATCCTTATTGGTAACAATTTTTTCTGGTAAATATCTACCGATACCTACAATCCCTGCTTTCACACGTTCCATCTCCTTTATATATGGAAAGATTCTCTATATCCTTTTGTTTAATATCAATTCTTATGACTTGGTACTAATTTTATCAAATGAAACCCGTTTTAAGCAACTGTTTCTTCTTAATTTTATTCCTCCGCTAATGTACATACCTTTTATTCGTTTAATCATATTCTATCCTATGGAGTAATCTGAAAGGAGCCATATTAATCATGGGAGACAATAGTCAAAATCACCAGAAGAATCTTGAGCGTTTTAATGATTTGATGTTTGGTACACGAGGCGAACAACACCGAAAGGATTATCATTCCCAAGAATCTTCTACAAATTCATCCTCAATTGATTATGAAGAGATTTTAAGTTCAATTGATAAGATTATTGAATCAGTAGGTAGTTTAAAACCCGTCGTACAATCAGTATTAGGACAAATATTAAAAAAGAAATAAGCTCTCGAATCGAGAGCTTATTTCTTTTTAGATTTCTTTTTGCCCTTCAGCTAACCCAAGTTCATATGCTTCTTGCATGACCTTTGTAAAAAGATTCATAAACGGCTCGATTAACTCCATCGATAGTTCCACGCCAGCCCTGTCTAATTGTTCTTTAGCTTCAGGTAAGTATTTCATCGCGATCTGCATAAATTCTAACGTTTTATCTTGACTGTTCATATATACTCCTTCGAATGTCATTAGCTAAGGCTCTTTTCGTAAACTTTGTTGCTTTTGGAACTTAAAATGGGTCATTTACTTAGTTTCTAGGCAATTTTCGCAATTGTTCTTACGAAAAAGATGCCACGAAAGCACTAGTTAAACGAGTTGATGAACTTATACGAAAAACTACAATCTTTGCGAAAATAGCCTTCACTAAAAGAATTTCTTTATTTCATCATCCCACTTCCAACATATTCTATACAAAAATGACGACCTTTTACAAACGATTTGCATACAATCGTTGCACTTGCTCCAATTGTTCTTGAATTGATTTCATCAATGGGGTTACTTTTTTAACCGCAATTGTTTTAATGTCAGAATTTAAAAGTAATGATTCAGCCCTATTTTTACTGACAAGATTTTCAGTAATATTTAGATAATCAGCACAGCTTGACCAATAATTGTTCCTTCCACTTTCAAGCAAATAACTGCCTGACTTTCCTTTTTCAATAATTTCTAAAATCGATTCCAATGCATCATTAATAAATAGGGCATCATCTGTCCATTCGCGCTCGTCATTTGTTATATTTATTTCTTGGTATTTTGAAACCATAACTTTTTGAAACAAAAAAGCAGACGATTGCCATGGACCATAAACTGCAGGCAGGTAAATGAACTGCGTTTTTTTTCCTAACCCTTTTATTAAACTTAAGAATTCCTCTATTTCATTACCCTTAAATGTCTTTGTAAGAATTTGAATGGGAAGAATAAAAACAGTATTGTTTACGTTCTTACTGCCCGCCAAATATTCAATCATCCGCTTGGTTACTTTTTTATCCTGTAAGATATGTTCTTTTTTGCTCATAAAAAGGTCAAAGATTGATATGATAAGACAGGTATCATTCTCATCTTTCTCTTGAAGACTTTCCCATTCGAATATTGATTGCTCTAACAAATTGGCATTTCGGCCCACTTCAAATCTTTTTTCTTCTAGAAATGATTGATTATCCGGTTCTTCTAAATGAACGCCTATAACTTCTACCCCTTTATTTAACAAACTTTTGCAAATATGAAAATTTACAAAGTCATACAAACCAAATAGAATTGCCTTGTCCATTAATCTTCCTCCCCACACTAACCTTAATGAATCCTATGCGCGTCACGAAGGAATTATTTCTTGTGGGGAGGATGAATCTTACAACACAGATTCATGGCTGTTAAAAAACTTTATCATTATGTTTCCTAGTTGTTGTTTCTTTTCTGAAAGAATAAACGTTGGATTTATTTCTGAAACACTAAAAAGTTTGTGATACAATTTAGATTGGTTATACGATTTTCCTCCAGATAGAACATGGATTATTTTAACGGGACAATCAAATGGATGATTAATCGATTCTTCCATACTAATCATTGTATTTTCAAGTACCTTCTGATCCATTTGATGCGCTAATGCTAATTCTCTCAGTAACTTTTTATAAAAAAATTTATGTTCCTTCTCTTGTTCAAGATGATTTTTTAAGGACAGTATCGGATTTAGCAAAATGACCGATCTAATCCTGTCTTTCATTTGGTCCATTAACTTTAATGCCACCAGTGCCCCCATACCTTCGGCCAAAATATGAATTTTGTTATTAAGAATTTCGCTTCGTATTACATGCTGGTATAACCGCTGAGCAAGTTCAACAGCATTGTCGCTCCCCCAGTTTCGCCCATAAAGATTCGAGGAAAAAATGGTGTACCCTTTTTCTTTCAATTTGTTGATAATGGCTAATTTACCTTCATTTTGTGTCCAAAAGCATTTACAGTCATCAACAAAATGCCTTTCATCTCCAATGATTAAGATCCCAAATCCTGTAGGCTTTTCTGGGTAATGAATAATATTCCATTGGGTATCCATCTGAAAATTGCGATTCTCCATCGATAAATCTCCTTTTCCATATTTCCTCACAGTATTGTATGCCGCTGTATCAAAGATGAAAGGGGTTTTGCCTATTTTTGGATGGGTCAATTGGAAATCAAACAAGTCTGCAATTAAAATAAAACCACTAGTTAACACCATGCTACAACTTACCATTGGTCGAAGTTTCACTTTATCATTTCAGAATCATATGCTAATATTAATAAAGATGTAAAATAGGTTGTTAGAGGTGAAGAATGATGCGATTTTTTTGGACCCTTTTCTGGTCATTTCTATTAGTGCAAATGCTTACATATGTAGTGAGCTCAATGACTGCAGGTGCTGAATATGATTTCGTTACTGGTACTATTGCTGCAGTTGGTGTAACGATTTTGATTTACGTTATCACTGCATTGATTCCAAACGAGCCCGTCTCAAAACATTAAAAAAAAGGTCATCCTAGCGGATGACCTTTTTTATTGGGTTCATTCATTAATAGCTAAAGTAATTTCCCCATTGTTAATACCTATCTCTACTTTTGTTTGATCGTGTAATTTGCCAGCAATAATTTCACGGGCAAGTTTGGTCTCAATCTTTCTTTGGATAAATCGTTTTAAAGGTCTAGCCCCATAAATAGGATCGAATCCATTTGCAGCAATAAATTCTTTTGCATTCTCATGGATGATAATATCTATTTGTTGATGTTTTAAACGATTTTGCAATTCTCTCATCATTTTTGCAACAATATTCTTTATCTCATCTAATGATAATGGCTTAAAGAGGATCGTCTCGTCTATTCGATTTAAAAACTCTGGCCGGAAATGAGCCCTTAATTGACTCATCACTTTTTCCCAAACGGTATCAGCGATTTCAAATTCTGTCTCACTTCGTTCAAGTAAAAATTGGGAACCAATATTGGATGTCATAATAATAACCGTATTTTTAAAGTCGACTACACGCCCTTGTGAGTCTGTAATTCTTCCGTCATCAAGGGCCTGTAGAAGAATATTAAAGACCTCAGGATGTGCTTTTTCAATTTCGTCCATTAAGATTACCGAATACGGTTTTCTCCTAACTGCTTCGGTTAATTGCCCGCCCTCTTCATAGCCCACATATCCAGGAGGAGCACCAATTAACCGAGAAACAGCATGCTTTTCCATATATTCTGACATATCAATACGGATGATATGTTCTTCACTGTCAAATAAAGATTCCGCCAACGCTTTTGCTAACTCTGTTTTCCCAACACCAGTTGGCCCAAAAAATAAAAACGATCCAATCGGCCGGTTAGGGTCTTTAATTCCAGCGCGAGCCCTTAGAACTGCATCTGCCACTAGATTTACAGCTTCATTCTGGCCGATTACTCTTTCATGCAGGATTGATTCCAATTTTAGCAACTTCTCGCGTTCACCTTCGACTAGTTTCGATAGCGGTATCCCCGTCCACCTGGATACGATGTTGGATATTTCTCCCCCTGTTACTTCTTCGCGAAGTAATCTTTCATCCTTAGCGGTAGCTGTTTCGAGTTCTTGCAGCTCTTTTTCTGCTAACGGAATTTGACCATGCCGAAGTTCTGCAGCACGATTTAAATCGTATTGATCCTCTGCTTGTTGAAGTTCCCAGCGAAGTTTCTCTAATTGCTCTCTTTTCTCCTGCAAAATTTGAATACTTTGTTTCTCATGGAGCCATTTTGCTTTCATTTCATTGGCCGTCTCTTTAAGTTCAGCAAGCTCTTTTAGCAGTGCTTCCAGCCGTATCCTGCTTCCTTCATCCGTCTCCTTACTTAATGCAGCTTCTTCAATTTCTAGCTGCATAACCCTGCGTGTTACTTCATCTAATTCTGTTGGCATAGAATCGATTTCAGTACGGATTAGTGCACATGCTTCGTCGACGAGATCAATTGCTTTATCTGGCAAGAATCGATCAGTGATATAACGATCAGATAATGTTGCTGCCGCTACTAAAGCATGATCATGAATTTTAACACCATGGTGAACTTCATATCGCTCTTTTAAGCCTCTTAAAATTGAAATGGTATCTTCAACATTTGGTTCTTGGACGAGTACTTGCTGAAATCTACGTTCAAGTGCAGGATCTTTCTCGATATATTTTCGATGTTCATCAAGAGTCGTTGCACCAATACAATGAAGTTCACCTCGTGCAAGCATTGGTTTTAACATATTCCCTGCATCCATCGCACCTTCTGTTTTCCCAGCGCCTACTATTGTATGAATTTCATCAATAAATAATAAAATCCTTCCTTCACTCTTTTTAACCTCATTTAAAACTGCCTTTAGTCGTTCTTCAAACTCACCTCTAAATTTGGCACCAGCAATTAACGCACTCATATCTAATGAAAAAATGGTTTTTTCTTTTAAACCTTCTGGAACATCTTTTCTAACAATTCTTTGTGCCAGCCCCTCAACAATAGCTGTTTTCCCCACACCCGGTTCCCCGATTAACACGGGATTATTCTTTGTTTTTCTTGATAAAATTCGAATGACATTTCGAATTTCAGAATCACGTCCAATAACAGGATCCATTTTTCCTGCTCTAACCTCTGCTACAAGATCCCGTCCATATTTTTTTAGGGCATCGTAGCCTGCTTCGGGATTTTGTGATGTCACCCTTTGGTTCCCCCTTATATCTTTAATAGCTTGTAAAACATCCTCTGGTCGTTTCCCAACCAGTCGTAAAATCTTTCGCACTTCTGAGTCATCAGAATAAACTGCAGCTAATAAAATATGCTCGACTGATAAATACTCATCCGAAAATTTCTTCGCATACTCTTCTGCCTTAACAAGTAATTTTTGCAGTTTATCTGTAATATATAGCTTTCCTTGTTCCGCTCCACTACCGGTAACCACGGGTATTTTAGCCAGGGATTCCAGTAGTTCCTTTTTTGTTCTTTCAGAAGATACACCCGTTCTTTCTAATATGGCTGAAATGAGGCTATCTTCTTGACCCATTAACGATATAAATAAATGTGCTTCATCAATCTCTTGATGATTTTTCGTTACAGCTAATGATTGAGCATCCATCAATCCTTTCTGTAACCGTTCTGTCATTCGGTTCATATCCATCTTTCAAACTCCCTCTTTGACCAATTTTGACCTTTATCTTTATTATAAAACAATCCTGTTCAAAAAGGAAATTTCACCATACACTGGCCGTCTCTAAAATTACAGGGTATACAAAAGAAAAAGCCACCCAATGGATGACCTTTTCTGTATAAAGTTTATGGTTTTCGCTGATATGACCAAACACGTTCATCATTGGATGTCTCGGGAAACGTATCCCCCGCCTTAAGCTTAATCTTTTTAGGATTATTCACGTTGCTTCCCGTATCGCCTACTTCAATATATACACCATTATTAGGTGCTTTACTCCCTGATTTAAACTGACGATTTTGTCCCATTCTTTTCCCTCCTTTTCTTCACACTGTTATTATTTCCTTTTCACGCTCTGTCATTATTGGCATTTCTTACAAATTCATTTACTAATCGACATTATTTCCTAAGAAATATACCAACTTCAAATCGAAGTTATGACGATTGTATGAACTTATTGTTCATTTATTGCTAATTAATCTTTGTAAACAATATAATTATAGTATTATCTTTTAAATCCAACCTTGACTGTCCATTTTTTTCAATCAAATTTTCGTACCTGTAAAGGTGGTTATGAGTATGCAGTCATCAAAAGAAATACCAGTAACACTGTCCCATCTTTTTGATACCGTTCACCATATAAAAAAAGTTGAAAAAGGAACTTTTTTATTCCAGGAAGGATCTATTGCTGATGAAATGTACATTGTTCAAAGCGGAATTTTGCAAATCAGCAAGATTATTCCTGATGGAAGAGAGCTTACACTTAGAATGTGTTCACATGGTGATTTTGTCGGTGAATTAAACCTATTCTCCCCTTCTTCTAGATATTTATTAAGTGCCCGTGTAATTGAAAGTGGTGAAGTAGGCGTCATTATGAAAGAAACGCTTGAGGAAAAACTCTCGCAAAATTTGTCGCTTTCATTCGAATTCATACAATGGATGAGCCAACAATACCGAAAAACTCAAACTAAGTTTCGTGATTTGGTTCTTCACGGTAAAAAAGGTGCTTTGTACTCCACACTAATTCGATTTTCCAATAGTTATGGGATTAAAACAAATAATGGAATATTAATCGAGTTACCACTAACTAATCAAGAGTTAGCCAATTTTTGCGGTACTTCACGAGAAGTTGTCAATCGCTTGTTAAGCGATTTACGTAAGTGTGGAGTTCTAACTATTGATAAGGGCATGATTTCGATTCATGATTTAGACTATTTAAAGAAAGAAATCGATTGTGAGGACTGTCCAGTGGAAATTTGTAAAGTGGATTAAATATCTTAGAGAATAACATAGCAATTGGCTATGTTAAAGCTTA
>NZ_JBALOS010000172.1:0-3014 GCF_036962765.1 Neobacillus drentensis | reverse complement strand
TGATTGGAGCGGAAGGCGCTTCAATCCTGCGGGAGGACCGGGAAGGGAGACCCCGCAGGAGTGAAGCGACGAGGAGGCTCCCCGGGCAGCCCGCGAACCGGACGCGCCTGGAGCGGAAATCAACAGGCATGTTTAACACTGCCTAACAATAAGGAAAAAAAATCGGTCATTTGACCGATTTTTTATGTTAATAAGACGATTTGATAGGCTGCTATCGTAAAGAAAAGGGCAGAATTGATGATTTCGTAAATACCAATTTGTTTTGGTGATAAGGGTTTTCCATAAAATAAAATTGCTCTAAGTAAACTAGGAATAAATGCTAATGCAACAATCCAAACCCCAGCTCCGAAGCAAAACAATACTAACACGATATGGTAGCACCATGAAATCCACTTAAATTGCTCGTTCTTTTTTTCCCTTATCATTGTTTTGACATAAAATGTACAGCCTACAAAAAATAAGACTGAAGGTAAAAATATGAAAACAAATGTCTGGATGTCGATCAGACCATGTGTTAAATAACTACTTGCTAATCCGGCCATTGAAAAGGCAAAAACAGCACTTAGATCATTCATAAACGCCCGATCTTGATTCTTTGAAGTATAATATGCATTAATCATAAAACACGGGAGCATCAGCAGTCCAAAGTAAATAATCAACGGTCTTTCCATCAGTGGAATAAGAAATAGCATTAGTGCCGGAATCATATAGATTAGCGTCCATTTTGTATAATAAGGGATTTTTTTTCGTTTAAATAAGAGGAGCAGCGGATAGGTTCCCAAGTACAATAAGAGCCAGCCAATGAAAAAAGGGATATGCTTCCATATAAATCCCCCATCAATGACACCCAGCCAATAAGGGATGATTAGCATTGCCCATGCACCATGTTGTTTTGGTAAAAATAACTTCATCCTTTTCACTCCTTTTCCTTGACTAGCTTAAATATAAGCCCGCAAAGTTGAAAAGTAAGTGAAACACATCACATATTTCCATAAAGAAGACCAAATGCCTTCTTTTGTGACGATTTTTTATCGTTTCGGATCATTTTTATAAACAAGCTTAAGAAGTAAATCCAAAGTCCAGCTGATTCCCATTTTATCATCAATGTGAAAGCATGGAACATTTGTTTTAGATGTGATTTTCAAATACAGTTCGTCTTTCCAGTAAACAATAGCAGCTATATTAGAAACTTTATTTAATAAAGGAAGGTCGTCTTCACTTCTTACTATTAGCAACTTTGGAAAAGACTCGAACTTGTAGCCTTCGATTATAATCACATCGGGCTGAAAAAATTTCATCAGTTCAATCTGGTCGTCAAGTGAATAATAATGGTTCTCTGCCTGGAGAAGTATACTTCCATTTCCTTCAATAATTGAAGCATGTGCCCCAGCATGTAAATGTTTGTCTGTATCTTTCAGTGTTGGTTTTTCTGGCCTGCCGCCATGACCGTGATGTTTGATGGTAACGGTTTTTACTCCTTTTGCTGCCAACGTTTTAATCAAATTTGAAGTAATGGTTGTCTTTCCGCTATTTTGATAACCAACCACCTGAAAGATAACAGGCGTTACCAAGGCCACTCACTACCGACTTGATCTTCAAGGAATAGGACATCAACCTCACTGCCAGCTGAATAGCCTCTCGTTCCACCTGGGAGTATCATCAGCGAATTAGCCCCAGAAAGGCTCATAATGATGTTAGACTTATCAAGCCCGCTCGGTGTTGCTTTTAATCTTCCTGCATCAAAAAACGTAGAACTTCGAACAAACCTTGTAAACGGATTAGCTTTAGGAAAATCTACTTCTAAAAGAGCTTTTTCTTTCCGAAGATGCGGTTTTTCGGAAAAAAGCATTCTTCGAATAATTGGGCGGGCAAACAATTCAAACCCGACATAACATGCCGATGGATTTCCCGAGAGCCCAAACAGAAGTTTTCTATTATATTGGGCCACTGTCGTTACACTTCCCGGTCGCATGGCAACTTTATTAAAGAAAACCTCCGCACCAAGCTTTTTATAAATTGCGGGCAGGTAATCAAAATCTCCAACAGAAACCCCGCCGGTCGTAATTAACAAATCAACCTCGTTTAACGCGTTTTTCACTGCTTCAAAGCAAGTGTCAAACTCATCCGGAAGCTTGCCTAAATAGAGTACAATTCCCCCAGCTCTTTCTATTTGAGCTGCGATCATATGAGAATTACTGTTGCGAATTTTCCCTGGAACAAGGGCCTCGTTTACTTCCAATAGCTCAGTCCCTGTAGCAAACAAACCCACAAGTGGTTTTTTCGCCACAGCCACCCGTTCATATCCAAACGTCGCAAGCATGGCTTGTATCCCAGGATTTATTAACATCCCTTTCTTCACCAAAACTTTGCCTTCCTTAGCATCCTCGCCTCTAAACGAAACATTATCACCTTTGTTAAAGCTGCGTTTAATTGACATAAAGGGAATCCCGTTCTTTTCATAAGCCTGCGCAAGTTCGAACATTACAACTGCATCTGTTCCCTCAGGCATCATCGCACCAGTCATAATTCTAACTGCCTGGAAAGCTCCAATTACTTTTTTTGAAACCAATCCAGCACCAATATGATCGACAACTTCAAATTCAACGATATTGGATGGCGAGGCATCCCGTGTATCTATCGACCTGATGGCAAAGCCGTCGTAAGGTGCCCGATCAAAATGAGGAACATCACTGGTTGCAATTAAATCCTCGGATAAAAAACGACCATAGCTTTCATTAATTGAAATATGTTCGGTAACACCCTGTAATTGATAGGCCATAATTTTTTCGACCGCTTCTCTAATTGGTATCGGCCTTCTTCTTTCGAACAAAGTAATCAACTCCTGCCTTAAAACAAGTATTTTTCATTTATTGATATGTACGATTTATCAATGATTAATTTCCATTATAAGCTTATAAAAAACTTAGTAACATATCAAATATCACAAATTAAATAATGTAGCTATAAAAATGAAAATCATATTGAACGTGTGATGCAGGTCACCAAATTTTTTT
>NZ_JBALOS010000171.1:0-32374 GCF_036962765.1 Neobacillus drentensis | reverse complement strand
GTGTTATTGGTTTGATACTTAAATTTAAGCAGCTTTGACAAAGTTTCAATCGATTGGATTAATTCTGTTTTACGATCGAGCCTTGCTAAACTTAATATCGAATTTAAGGTATTAAAAAAGAAATGCGGCTGTATTTCTTGATTTAATTGATTATAAAGTGCAGTTTGCAGCTCTCTTTCTAAGGCAATTTCTCTTTTTTGATTTTCTAATAGGTCGATTCGTTTTTCAAATATAAATAAATAAAGTAATGTAAAAGCCCCTAGCAAGGGTGCAAGGGATGCAATCATAATATAAAGGGAGAAAGTATCAACAGTTAACATGGTCTGGGATTCTCCTAGAGATGTAGAAAAAAGGGAGGCTGGTTCTGCTCCCTTTTTTAATATAATATTTTATAGTATTTTCATTTATATTGAAAATTAATTTTTAAGCCATTTTTTCTGCGTAGTGGCAGCTTACAAAATGATTTGTTCCTATTTCCCTTATGGTTGGTTCTTCCACCTTGCATTTCTCCGTTGCAAAAGGACAGCGAGTATGGAAGCGGCAGCCATTTGGCGGATTAATAGGCGAGGGGACATCACCTTTTAAGATAATACGCTCCCGTTTTATTACCGGATTTGGGACAGGAATGGATGATAACAACGCTTTAGTGTATGGATGTAGCGGTGTATCAAATAAATCCTTTTTATCAGCAATTTCCACTACTTTACCTAGATACATGACCATTACCCGATCGGAAATATGTCTTACCACACTCAAATCGTGTGAGATGAATAGAAAGGTTAAGCCGAACTGATTTTGCAGCTTTTTTAAAAGATTCAGGATTTGTGCTTGGATTGATACATCCAAAGCGGAAACGGCTTCATCACAAATAATTAATTTAGGATTAACCGCCAGTGCTCTGGCAATCCCAATCCGTTGACGCTGCCCGCCGCTAAATTCGTGAGGGTAGCGGTCAAGAGCCTCTGGAGGCAGACCCACATACCCGAGTAATTCAAGCATTCTATCCATTCTTTTTGGTTTTGCCACCACATCTTGAATGGCCATCGCTTCATTTAAAATTTGCTTTACGGTTTGACGTGGGTTAAGAGAAGCAAAAGGATCTTGAAAAATAACTTGTAAATCCCCTCTAAGCTTTCTCATTTCTTTTTTATTGAGGCCTAAAATGTCTTTCCCAGAATAATAAACCTTTCCATCTGTAGATTCATCAAGTCTTAGAATAGCACGTCCCGTTGTTGATTTTCCACAGCCGGATTCACCAACAATACTTAATGTCTCGCCTTCATATAGTTGGAATGAGACGTCGTCTACTGCTTTTACATAGGATTTTGGCTTAAAAAGGGAGTCTGTTTTAACAGGGAAATATTGCTTTAAATGGTCAACCTGTAATAATACTTTCTTATCTGTTGCTGTCTGCATTATTTCACAGCCTCCTCTTTTAAAACTTTATCTGTCCATTGATCTGTATACATCCAACACCGGACCTTTACACCATCATTCTGCTCAATCAGCTCTGGCTGCTTCTGATGACAAATCGGTTGTTGAAAAGGGCACCTTGAAGCAAAGCGACAGCCGGCAGGCATATTGTACGAACTTGGAACACTGCCTTCAATAGTTCGTAATTCTTCCTGGTCTTCATGAATCTTTGGTAGTGATTCTAGTAAACCTTGTGTATATGGATGTTTTGGATTGGCAAAAATATTCTCCGTTGTTGCATGTTCAATAATATTACCAGCATACATGACTGCTACCGTATCACATGTTTCGGCGACAACACCCAAATCATGAGTGATCATAATTACGCCCATTCCCAGCTTATTTTGCAAGTCTTTTATTAACTCTAGTATCTGTGCTTGAATGGTCACATCCAATGCTGTTGTTGGTTCATCTGCAATTAATACCTCTGGAGTACAAGCTAGTGACATTGCAATCATTACACGCTGACGCATTCCGCCGCTTAACTGGAAAGGTTCTTGTTTTGCTCTTTTTTCAGGTGAAGGGATTCCAACAAGCCTTAGCATTTCGACTGCTTTGTCCCACGCAGCTTTTCGTCCCATTTTTTGATGCAATCTTATTGCTTCGGAAATTTGCTCTCCAACAGAAATGACAGGATTTAAAGAAGTCATCGGCTCTTGGAAAATCATCGAAATTTCATTCCCTCTAATTTTTCGCATTTCATCCTCTGACATCGTCACTAAATCTTTTCCTTTAAATAGAACCTGTCCTCCGGCAATTTTCCCAGGAGGAGAGGGGATTAAACGAAGAATGGAAAGAGAGGTCATACTTTTTCCACATCCGGATTCACCGACGATTCCCAAGGTTTCCCCTTTATTCAAAGTGAAATCGATACCATCTACCGCTTTACTCACGCCACGCTTTGTAAAAAAATGTGTTTTTAATCCTTTTACCTCTAAAATTGGGTTGTTATTCTCAGTCACGGTCAATCACCACCTATTAATTTAATTCAATTCAATTCGTTTATTAAAGAAGCGATACAGTACATCGACGAATAAATTCACGACTACGAAAACGAGCGAGGCCACTAATACTCCGCCTTGCACCATTGGTAAATCACGCATTCGAATCGCATCGACAATCATTCTTCCAAGTCCGTTAATCGCAAAGATCGATTCAACCAAAACCGTTCCGCCAAGTAGAGCACCAAATTGCAAGCCAACTACTGTAATAACCGGAATTAACGCATTACGCAGGGCATGCTTATAAACGATCACTCGTTCGCGGACACCCTTCGCACGTGCTGTCCGAATATAATCCTGACGAATGACTTCGAGCATACTTGATCTCGTCATTCGTGCAACGATTGCTGCTCCGCCTGCACCTAATGTAAGGGCGGGAAGGATTATATGAAGGATGCTGTCCCAACCTGCTACAGGGAGGATTTGCAGCTTTACTGAGAAGAAATACATCATCATTAAGCCAAACCAAAAGCTTGGTAACGAAATACCTAAAAGAGCTACAATCATAACGCTTGTATCAGTTAGGGAATAAGGTTTAATGGCGGAAATGATTCCTGCAGCCATGCCTAAAACGATCGTAATCAGAATACTAAAAAAGGCAAGCTCGATTGTGATGGGCAATCTCACTAATATTTCATCGAGAACAGGTTGACTATTCTTAAGTGAAACCCCAAAATCTCCCCGGAAAATGTTTATTAAATAATCAAAATATTGGACTAATAATGGTTGGTTTAATCCTAATTGTTCACGAAGGGCAGCAATCGTTTCTTTCGAAGCTCCTTCACCTGCCATCAAAACGGCAGGATCACCTGGAACAAGTTGCATAATAAAGAAAACAACAAACGTTACTCCAATCACAACCGGTAAGGTTTGTATTAAACGGCGTAAAATAAACATGATCATTGGCTACGTACCTCCTCTAAAACGATTATTTTTTCATTCTTGGATCAAACGCATCGCGAAGCCCATCTCCAAAAATATTAAAACCTAAAACTAGAATGGAAATAGCTAGTCCAGGAAAAATGGCAATATAGGGTGCTGAGAATAAGAAATCTCTGCCGCTGCTTAACATCGTTCCCCATTCTGGTGAAGGGGGTTGGGCACCAAGTCCAAGGAATGATAAACCGGCAGCTGAGAGAATAACTGTCGCAAGTCTTAAGGTTCCTTGGACAATAATCGGTGAAAGAATATTCGGTAATATATGTTTGAAAATAATGGTAAGATCATTTGCTCCGAGCGAACGGATTGCGTCAATATACTCAAGCCGTTTCACTTCAAGTGTAGAACCGCGAACGATTCGAGCAAATAATGGAATAGAGTAAGCTCCAACAGCAATCGTAACATTTAGCAAGCCAGGTCCAAGTGCACTAATGATTGCCAATGCTAGTAATATCCCAGGGAATGCAAGCAAAATATCCATGAATCTCATGATGGTTGAGTCAACCCATTTTCCAAAGTAGCCTGCGACCAGTCCAAAAATTATTCCAAAAAATGCACCAAAGATTACGGCTGTAATTCCGATACCCATTGAAAGTCTGGAACCATAAAGAATTCTACTTAAGATATCTCGTCCTTTATCATCGGTTCCCATCCAGTGATCAAAGGAAGGAGGCATCAGTTTATTTTCTAATTTGATCTCATAGGGATCATAAGGTGCTAGGAGTGGTGCGAATAGCGCTACAAAAATATAGAAAAGAATAATGATACCACCGACCATAGCCGCTTTATTTAGCATTAAAATAGATAAGAAGTCTTTTAATTTAGATTCTTTCGGTTGATTCATTGTTTNNTTTGCTTCAAGTGACATGTAAAACCCTCCTTAATTTCTATTTGAAAGTAAGCCGTCAAATCTAGGTGTTAGGTCCTCCTTCCGTACCTTTTCATTTTTGTAGATTATGTACAAAATTATCAAAATTTAAAGGAAAGTAAATATTTTTTAAATTGTTTGTCAAAAAACTTAAAATTTTAGTAAATATTCTGTAAATATTCCAGTTCATCATCTTCTATAATGCAGATAAGGATTTCGAAGGAGGTGTGAAAATTNNAAAAATGCCATACTACTAGTTTTAATTGGATTAGTGCTAATGGTTGCTCAAGCATGTTCGACAAAATCAAATTCTTCTAATGAAGAAGCAAGTAAACCAGAAGGAACGAAACAGGGTGGTACATTAACGATTGTTAGGCTTTCTGATGCAACCAAGTTAGATCCACATTTTATTACTGATATCCCATCAGCAAATGTAATTTACCAAAAAGTTTATCAAGGGCTAGTTGTACCAGATAAAGATTTTAAAATTCAACCGCTTCTTGCAAAAGAGTGGAAAGTAGTAAATGATACAACTTGGGAATTTAAATTAAGAGATGATGTGACATTCCATGATGGAACACCATTTAACGCGGAGGCCGTTAAAGCAACCTTTGATCGTTTATTAGATCCAAATACAGGCTCGCCGCAGCGTGAGAAATTCGCAATGATTAAGGAAGTAAAAGTGGTTGATGACTATACTGTACAATTATTGCTCGCCTACCCATATGCACCCCTATTATCCATTTTGGCAAGTCAGGAAGGAAGCATCATCAGTCCAAAAGCATTAGCTGAGAACCCTGAAAAATTAGCGGAACACCCAGTTGGAACTGGTCCATTTGTATTTGAAGTTTGGAAGAGCGGTCAGGAAATTTCATTAAAGAAAAATGAAAACTATTGGGGCAAAAAGCCAAATATTGACCGGGTTGTATTTAAGGTAGTACCGGAGGATGCAACCCGTCTTGCTATGATTGAAACAGGTGAAGCACACATAAATGACCAAGTTCCTGTTACTGAAATTGATCGGATCGAAGCATCCGATACTATGGGTCTATATCGTACAGAGGGACTAGCTGTAGAATATGTTGGTTTTAACACAAAGAAAAAACCACTTGATGATGTAAAGGTACGAAAAGCAATCAGTCATGCTATTGAAAGAGAAGCCATAATTAAAGGTGTCTACAATAACGTTGGAACTCTTGCAAACGTAGCAATGAGTCCGAAGGTTTATGGACATAGTGATAAGATTAAGCCATATGACTATGATTTAAATGAAGCTAAGAAACTGTTAAAAGAAGCAGGTTATGAAAAAGGACTTAAGCTTTCATTGTTAACAAGCGATCGAAAAGAACGGATAAATATGGCTGAAGTTATTCAATCGCAATTAAAAGGAATTGGCGTAAATGTAGAAATTCAAGTAATGGAATATGGGGCTTATATCGAAATGGCCAATAATGGTGAGCATGATCTAATTATCGGCGGATGGGGTAATGCAACAGGTGACGGAGACTACAATCAGTATAATTTATTCCACTCTGCATCACAGGGACCTGCAGGAAATCATTTCTTCTATAGTAACCCAGAGGTAGACCAAAAGATTGAAGCAGCACGTAAAGAAACAACTGATGCAAAACGTTTAAAGCTTTATGAAGAAGTAATGCAGATGGAAATGGACGATGCTGTTTATATTCCAATTCGTAACTACGAACTCTTGGCTGCTCATAGTAAAAACGTAAGTGGTTTTTGGATAAATGCTGCAAACTACCTAATGATTGACGATGTCGTTATAAAGTAAAGGAATTCATGTAGAAAAGTACTTTTGTAAAAAAGTACTTTTCCTAATTTTTATAATAGGAGGAATAGGAATGACTACTTTTTGGCTAACGAATGTCCGTTTAGAAAAGGGTTTTATATACGAGCATGATCGTATTGCTGGTACTGAGACGGAAATTTGTCATTTGAAAATGGAAGATGGAAAAATTACCGAAATCACGCAGGTATTACCGAATTCTGATGTAAAACAAATGGATGCAAATTACCAGTTGCTGCTCCCTTCATTAAGAGATATGCATATTCACATCGATAAAACCTACTACGGCGGACCTTGGAAGGCTTGTACTCCGATAACAAATGGTATTTTTACTAGATTAGAAGAAGAAAAAGAATTGCTGCCAAAACTTTTGCCTACCGCCCAAGAACGTGCTGAGAAGATGATAGAAATGTATTTGAAAAATGGCCATACCCATATTCGGACCCATTGTAATGTGGACCCTGTTATAGGTCTTAAAAATCTAGAGGCAACGGTGAACGCCTTGAAAAAATATGAGGATGTTCTTACATATGAAATTGTTGCCTTCCCGCAGCATGGCTTGTTAAAAAGTGACTCTGTCCAATTGATACGTGATGCAATGAAGAATGGAGCCACACTAGTTGGCGGCGTTGACCCTGCAACTGTCGATAGAAATATTGAAAAATCTTTAAATACGATCTTTGAAATTGCCGTTGAAAACAATAAAGGTGTCGACATCCATCTACATGATCCAAACTCATTAGGAGCTTTTACGTTTGAAAGAATGGCCCATTATACGAATGAAGCCGGTCTAAAAGGCAGAGTTACGATCAGCCACGGAATAGCATTAGGGGATCTTCAAGGTGATGCACTGCATGAAATGGCTGCTATTCTAAAAGAACAAGAGATTGATATAACCACTACAGTACCAGTCAATCGTGCAACTATTCCTATACCAACTCTTGATAAGTTAGGTATTTCAGTATCCGTTGGTCATGACAGTATAACTGATCACTGGTCTCCTTTCGGAACAGGAAATACGATTCAAAAGCTGGGAACTCTTGCAGAACGATTCCGTATGTCTGATGAATATTCTCTATCCACTGCCTTAAAATTTGGAACAGGCGGTGTTACTCCGCTAAATGAAAAGGGAGAGCGCGTCTGGCCAAAGGTTGGCGATGAAGCTACCATGATGCTGGTCAATGCATCCTGTTCTGCGGAAGCAGTCGCCAGGAGAGCAACAGTAAAAGCATTATTTTTTAAAGGAAAAAAGGTTGAAAGTAAGCTAGCAGAATCTAATCATGTGCAAGTATAAAGGAGGAATGAGAGTATGACCGCCCCATTTTGGTTAACAAATGTAAGATTAGAAACAGGATATAGACAGGATGAAAAAGGAGTTTACGAAACGAAAACGGAGCTTTTTCATTTGAAAATCGAAGAAGGTAAAATAGTAGAGAAGAAGAGTAATAACTATGTCATTCCACAATGGGAAAAAACGATTGAAGGGAAAGGATTTTTAGCCCTTCCAACATTTAAAGAAATGCATAATCATTTAGATAAAACCTATCTTTCGCTTGATTGGAAGGCACCAATTCCGGCGAAAAATTTGGAAGAACGATTACGTTTAGAAGCGATGGAGCTTGAGGAATTAGCTCCAACAGCTAAACAGCGGGCTAGTGCCATGATTGAGTTACTTCTATCTCACGGTTTAACACATATCCGGACACATGTGAATATTGATCCTTATATCGGCTTGAAAAATCTTGAGGGTATTAAAGCGGCGCTTGAGGATTACTCGGATAAGCTTACCTATGAAATCGTTGCTTTTCCTCAACACGGCCTATTAAGAGAAAATGTTATTCCATTGATGAAAGAAGCAATGAGATCGGGGGCTCAACTTGTCGGCGGGCTGGATCCAGCAGGGATTGACAGTAATATCGAAAAATCACTCTATGAAGTGATGAATCTTGCGACTGAATTTGATGCCGATATTGATATTCATTTACATGATGGTGGCCATGTTGGCTTTTATACTGTTGATAAATTTGCTGAAATCGTTGAAGACGCAAAATGGTACAATCGAGCAGCCGTAAGTCATGCTTTTAGCTTAGGAGAAGTGCCGGTACCTCAGCAGGAAGAAATCGCAGATAAATTAAGCAAGCTAGGTATGTCAATCATGTCGACCATCCCGATTACTAGAACACTTCCGCCAATTGATTTACTAGATCGAAAGGGAGTAAACGTCTACTTAGGATGCGACGGTTTCTATGATTCTTGGGGACCATATGGAACAGGGGATGTTTTAGAAAAGGTAACACGCTACGGTGAACTTTATCGAAAAAGTGATGAACGCTCATTAGCGCAATCGTTAAAATTCGCGACAGGCGGACCAACACCTTTAACAAAGGAGGGCGAAGTTGCCTGGCCTATAGAAGGAGATGAAGCCAACCTTATTCTTGTCCATGCCTCATGTTCTGCAGAAGCAGTTGCAAGAACACCGAAACGTGAGGCTGTTATTTTTAAAGGAAAAGTTGTATCAGGACAACTATAAATAGAGTGCCCCGTTAGCGTTTAGATAACGGGGTTTTGTTTAGCCTTATCAATCTATGCGAAGTTTCTTATTTAACAGTCTAAAAATCTTTAATGCTAATTGGATTTGAAGCAGTTCCTCTGAATTTTTCAGATCAGAATTTAATATTTCTTTAATTTTCTCGATCCTGTAAATAAGCGTGTTTCTATGCAAAAACATCGCTTTTGCTGTTTCGCTTATATTAAGGTTATTGAGAAAATAGTTCTCTAAAGTAAAAATGTAGCTTGTCCCAGATAAATGATCGTGTTCATAAATTTTTCCGAGCCGTTTCATAAAAAATTCTTCAAGTTCCATGTCTTTAACATTTGAGTCTAAAAAGTGGTAGACTGCATGGTCTTCAAAGTGGGAAATACCGCCCCGATCATCAAACTTTTGCATTAACCGGATCGACTCATTTGCTTCCGAGAAACTCTTATGGAGAGAATGAATCTTTTTGTACTGTCTGCCAATTCCGATTAAGAATGTAGTATTACTTATTTGCTTTTCCAGTATAGTGTATACTTTATTAGCATATTGTTTTGCTTCATATACAGATGTAGCTGGTCGATTTTCATTCTGTCCTATTAAGATGATGATTCGATTGTTTCGATGAAAACAGGTAACTTCTCCGTCTGCTTTATTAGCGTAATCATAAACTAAATCCACACATTTTCTAGCTATATTCTCCAAACTAACCCTTCTGGCCACCATGTCCTCATACTGCTCGAACTCCTCGGATTCTATATGAATCACTATGCAGTAATACATATAATTTGAATTAAGTCCATGCATTTCACTTAGCGTATGGATGGTTTCACTAGAAGTTATTTCTCCAGTAAGTAAATCATCAAAAAAGTCCTGTCTGATTTTTAACTTTACTTCCTCTATTTCCTTGGTTTTTATCCTTTCAAGTGCAATGTTCGTTGAGGCCTGTTCTAAAATAATGTAGTCAAATTCAGTCAGTTCACTGACTGTCTGCCATACGACTATATATCCATAAATAGAACTCGCTGCTGCCACGGGCAGGACCCTGCATTTTATTTCCATGCCTTCTAAATAATAAATGCGTTTAATTGATCTTTTCATTTCACTAATATTTTTTGGGATAGAGTCAATAAAATCTTTGGGGAAAGCGGGTCTGTTTTTTATCAAATCAAAACAGTATGCAAGCGGAACTTTATTATCCTTATGTTCTGTGAAGTCCACTAGGTTCCAATCTTTATTTACAAAAATAATCGGATTATTAATAGTCCCTGATAACATCGATAAAATTCTTTCGATTCCTCCGCCTTCAAGGGTAATTCTAAAAAATAAATTATGGATGTCTAGGGTTTTTCTATTTAATAAATCGTATCTTCCCGATGCTTTTTCATTAATAATCGAAATGACCTTTGACAATGTATATTCAAATGGTAATTCGAGTAGTGGTAATCCAAGCCTGTTTGCTTGGTCAATCATGTTCTGAGGGAGCTTATCTAAGTATCTTTTCATTTTGACAACTAGTCCGGCACAGTTAATTTCTGAAAGCTCCTGAATGATTCGATTTTGTAATTCTTCATTGTCCTTAAAAATATAGCCTGTTGATAAAAGAAGTTCATTTGGTGAAAGCCAGTCGAATGCATCGGGATTTTCAATAATATTTACAATTGATATCTCATTATTAATTCCTTTTTCCCCAGCTACTATTTTTAATCCATCAATTGCTTTAATTTCAAAAAGGTCATTAACTGTCAACAATTTTATCAAATCCTTCGTCATCTTTTCATCACAATTCATTGTACAACATGCACAAATGAATTCAAGTCTTTTTGGTTTGGGCAAACAATGACGTGTATAGGCATTAGGCCTAAAATGATCAATGTAAGGTGAAATTAGGGTCCTTTGAATGGGGGTGCCTGCATTGAGACGTGCAAAGTCTGGTGATGCTGAGTTTATCCAAAGAATTGAACAGTCTAGCTTTAACGGAATCGTTCACAGTATTTTTAATAAAACAATCAATCTTAAATGCTTAAATGATGGTGAATTATATACAATCGCATCTTCGAAAATCGATAACGGCCCAAATACACTTCTTATTGACATCAACAGCTTTAGAGAGGTGGATTTAGCGCTAAACGATAAAGTGAATGCAGAAAAAAAAGTATTGTCTCTAACGAATAAATTGGCTATTACTGTTGAACGTGCTGAAAAGTGGGAAAGTAATCTACCTGATTATCCTGATTATAGTGAGAAATTAAGTACTAATTTAGTAAAAATGAAACATTACATACATTCTCAGGGTAAGGCTGGCGGAATGAAATCGGATACTGCCTCAAAAAACGTCTTTGTAAAGGAAATGTCTCGATTGCTCAATGAAAGGTCCCGTGCACTAGTTTATGAATTATCAAACAATAGAGTTTCCAATGCCTTACAATCTGCAGCGGGGTTAATCGGTCTTGGACCCGGATTAACACCCTCAGGTGATGATTTTTTAGTTGGATATATTTCCACCCTGCACCTGCCAAATTGTCCATGCCATGTTTTTAAGGAATTAGGTGAGCAAATTGTAAAGATGGCAAAGCCGTTAACCAATGAAATCAGCTATATGGCTTTAAAAAAAGCATCAATTGGCAGTGTAAGAGAATCACTCATTCATTTGCTAGATTCATTAGTAAACGGAACAGAAAATGAAATGTTGCAATCGCTAAAGAATGTCTTAGAAATTGGATCATCATCCGGAACAGATATTGCTTTAGGAATTGTCTCTGGAATCGAAACTAATTTAAAAGTTGGAGGTAGAACATGGCTTTAAAAGTTGTGATTAAACAAAACACATATTTTGATTCAGTATCTTTAATGTCTTTATCAACAAAAGCAAACCAAATTGATGGGGTTGAACAAGCTTTTGTTGCAATGGGAACGGAAATGAATAAAGAAGTACTTCGCAATGTTGGATTAATAACACCAGAGCTTGAAGAAGCAAAAACTAGCGATTTGATGATCGTTGTGAAAGCGGAAACGGATGAAATATGCGAGCATGGCTATTTAGAGATTGAGACCCTATTTACTAAAAAAAATAGTGGTACTAGCAAAAATGAGATTAAATATTCAACAATCTCTTCTGCAGCAACTAGTATACCGGAAGCAAATATCGCTTTGATTTCAGTCAATGGCGCATATGCTGCTAGAGAAGCTAAAAAGGCTCTTGATAATGACCTTCATGTCATGCTATTTAGCGACAATGTCAGCATTGAAGATGAAGTTGAATTAAAGAATTATGCGCATGAAAAAGGTCTTTTGATGATGGGTCCTGACTGTGGAACTGCAATTATTAACAATGTAGGATTATGTTTTGCCAACGCAGTAAGAAATGGTGACATCGGAATCGTCGGTGCTTCAGGTACAGGAAGCCAAGAGATGAGCGTACGAATTCACGACTTTGGCGGCGGAATTTCTCAGTTAATTGGAACAGGCGGCAGAGATTTAAGTGAAGAAGTAGGCGGAACTATGATGCTGGATAGCATGAAAGCACTTGATGAAGATGAAGCTACGAAAGTTATTGTTCTCGTCTCAAAGCCACCTGCGCCAAGTGTTGAAGAGAAGGTACTAGCTCAAATTAAACAATGTAAAAAACCAGTCGTTGTTTGGTTCATTGGCGGCGATGAAGAAAAGATAACAGATGCAGGCGGACATTTTGCAAAAATGTCAAAAGAAGCTGCACTTAAGGCTGTTCTATTAGCTGGAGCAGATGAAAGCAAAATTAACAAGAAAGCCTTAAACATTCCGTTAATTCAAGAAGTTCGTGCAAAATTAACTCCTGAACAAAAATATATTCGCGGATTATTTTGTGGCGGCACCCTTTGTGATGAAGCAATGTATGCAGCTTTAGAGAAATTTGACAACGTTTACAGTAACATTCAAAAGAACCTGGACTACAGGCTGAAGGATATCAATGTAAGCCAAGAGCACACTTTTATCGATTTTGGCGATGACGATTTTACCAATGGAAAACCGCATCCGATGATTGACCCTTCTTCACGCATCGAAAGATTTTTACAAGAAGCAAAGGATCCTTCTGTAGGAGTTATTGTTATGGACTTTGTTTTAGGATTTGGTTCACACGAAGATCCAGTTGGCGTTATGCTTCCTGCAATCATCGAAGCAAAGCAAATAGCTGAAGAAGAAGGAAGACATTTAGAAATTCTTGGTTATGTACTTGGAACTAACTTAGATCAACAAAATTTTGATGATCAAGTGAATAAATTACTAGCTGCTGGGGTCACACACGCAAGCAGCAGCCAAAATGCAGGACTTCTAGCAAGAGAATTCGTCGTGAAAGGAGAATAGCTATGAGTAAAATCAATGAGCTTTTCGATAGTAAATTACATGCCGTAAATGTAGGAATTGAGTTTTTTAAGGATGATGTTGTAAAACAAAACGCACAAGCAACCCATTTAGATTGGCAGCCACCGGGAGGGGGTAAACTTGAAATTATCACTGCTCTTGACAAACTTGAGAGTCCTGAGATTTTAGAGAAAATTGAAGCGGCTAACAAACTTGCTGTTGAAAGAATTGTTAATTCACAACCAGTATTAATCGGATTTGACCAAGCAATTAACGTTGTTCCTGGGATGACAAAGAATACAATTCTTCACTCTGGCCCGCCAATTACTTGGGATAATATGAATGGCCCAATGAAGGGTGCTGTTACTGGTGCCATTGTTTTCGAAGGCTTAGCAAAGGATTTAGATGAAGCGGTGGAGCTTGCAGCTTCTGGTGAAATTACCTTCTCACCATGTCATGAACATAATTGTGTAGGCTCAATGGCAGGAGTAACATCAGCTTCCATGTATATGCACATTGTTGAAAATAAAACGTACGGAAACATCGCTTATACAAACTTGAGTGAACAGTTATCCAAAATTTTACGTATGGGTGCCAACGACGAAAGCGTTATTAATCGTCTTAATTGGATGCGTGATGTATTGGGTCCTATGTTAAGAGACGCGATGAAGCTAAATCCAAATGGCATAGATTTGCGCTTAATGTTAGCTCAAGCCCTTCATATGGGGGATGAGTGTCACAACCGTAACGTTGCAGGAACAACTCTATTAATCCAAGCATTATCTCCTTACATTCTGGAAACAGATTATTCGATTAAAGAAAAGCGAGAAGTTTTAGACTTTGTTGCCAGCAGTGACTATTTCTCAGGTCCAACCTGGATGGCGCTTGCTAAATGTGCTCTTGATTCGGCACATGGCATTGAGAACAGCACGATTGTTACAACAATGGCACGTAACGGTACAGAATTCGGTATTCGTGTTAGTGGTATAAAAGGAAATACATGGTTTACAGGCCCGGCGCAAAAGGTAATCGGCCCCATGTTTGCTGGTTATAAGCCAGAGGATTCTGGGTTAGACATCGGTGATAGTGCTATTACTGAAACATACGGGATCGGTGGTTTTGCAATGGCAACAGCCCCAGCCATTGTCGCTCTTGTAGGTGGAACAGTTGATGAAGCAATTGGCTATTCTACAAAAATGCGGGAAATCACAACGACTGAAAATCCAAATGTAACGATTCCATTATTAAATTTCATGGGAATTCCTACAGGAATTGACGTGCGGAAAGTGTTGCAAACAGGCATTTTGCCGATCATCAACACTGCAATTGCCCACAAAGAGGCTGGTATTGGAATGATTGGTGCGGGTATCACCTATCCACCAGTTGAAGCCTATGAAAAAGCAATTCTAGCTTTAAGCGAGAACATTCACTAATTCTTTTCCCAATTGCTTGTTGACTCAGGGCCTTGGCAGCTGTTCAAGGCCTGTACTCCCAATTTTTTTCTAATCATATTAGGGGTGAATTTAATGGCAGGTGCAAATAAGTTTTGGAAAAAAGGTGACTGGGCCGCCTATTTTGGCTTACTCGCTAACAATTTAACGAATTTATTAACAATGGTATCATTATTGCTTTTTGTAGTCGGCTTTCCTTCCGAAATTGTTTACGGGAGAATTGTGCCAGGGTTTGGTCTTGGAATCTTTCTAGCTAGTTGTTGTTATTTTGTCTTTGGAAGAATGCTCATGAAAGAAACAGGAAGAATGGATGTAACGGCTTTACCGTCTGGTCCTAGTGCTCCTTCCATTTTTACCGTTACCTTTCTTGTAATACTTCCTGTATTTAAGACAACAAATGATGCCGATTTTGCTTTCTCAATCGCACTAGTTTGGTGTCTCTTTGAAGCTTTGATTTTAATAATCGGTGCGTTTTTAGGTGACACACTTAGAAAAATTATTCCTAGGACAGTTCTTCTATCTTGTTTATCTGGTCTTGGATTATTATTACTTGCCATGAATCCAATGCTTCAAACATTTGAAACTCCTGTTGTCGCGTTTGTTGTTCTTATCATCATTTTCCTTAACTGGTTTGGTAAATCACCAATTTTCGCGAAAATTCCAACAGGTTTTCTATTATTAGCCGCTGGTACAGCATTGGCATGGATATTCGGTTTACAGAGTCCAGAGGCCATTACAACAGCATTGCAGACCTTAGGATTTAATCCACCTGAAGTACATGTTGATAGTTTACTTTCTGGTATTCCACATGCCTTGCCTTATTTGGCCTCGGCAGTACCTTTAGGACTTGCAAACTATATTTTTGACTTAGAAAATATTGAAAGTGCACACGCTGCTGGTGACCCCTACAAAACTCGCAGCGTAATGTTAGCCAATGGAATTTCCTCTTCCATTGGCGCTTTTGCAGGAAATCCATATCCAGTAACAGTATATATTGGTCACGCTGGCTGGAAATCAATGGGTGCGGGTCTTGGTTATACGATTGCTACTGGGACATCGATGTTAATCATATCACTCTTTGGTATTGGTGCGCTTCTATTATCCATTATTCCAGTCGTCGCAATTGTACCAATCTTGGTTTATGTAGGTATCGTAACGGCCAACCAGGTAGTTCGTGAAACACCAAAACTCGAAGTACCAGTAATCTTTATTTGTTTATTCCCATGGATTGCAAACTGGGCATTATCACTAGCTAATAATGTTTTATCCGCTGCTGGAACAACGGGTCAAGCAGTAGGTGCCAATGTCCTTGCAACTAAAGGTGTATATTATAACGGTTTGGTCCATTTAGGAAATGGTGCCCCAATCAGTAGTTTAATGTGGGGCTGCTTAGCCATCTTTGCAATCAAAAATCAACCTGTTCGTGCAGCTATTGCAGCAGTAATTGCATCCCTACTTTCTCTATTTGGTGTCATTCATGCCGGTACTGTAGGATTTGCTCAGCCAGCATCCATGCAGTTTGTTTATGCTTATCTCATGGTAGCAGGATTATTCCTTGTGAAATATGCAATGGATCGCAGCAAAACTCAAGCTATTAATGACGATCAGGCTGCTTAATAATCGCAGTGTTTATTTTTAAAAATCAAGGAAAATCACTTCGCTCTCGTATCGCGAGGGCGGGAGATTTTTTGCCACTAGAAGTTTTTAGAGAGAGGAGAGATTCTATATGGAAAATCATTCGCAAAACTCAGCGCTTATTAATGCAAGTGAGCGAGGTGAGCTTGAAACAGTTGAAAAGCTAATAGAAGCAGGTGCAAACGTCCATTTTAAAGATAATGAAGGACGCACTGCTCTAATGGCAGCTACACAAAAAAATCAACTTGCTGTTGTGAAATTGTTATTAGTATCTGGAAGTGATGTGAACACTAGGGATATCACTCAATTGACTCCGTTTATTTGCGCAGGAGCGAACGGTTTTCATGAAATTTTAAGTTTAATGCTTAAATATGGAGCTGATTTAAATAGTGTTAATCGATTTGGAGGAACAGCATTATTACCTTCAAGCGAAAAGGGCTATTTAAAAACCGTTCAAAAATGCTTGGAAGCGGGTGTACCGGTAAATCATGTTAATAACCTAGGTTGGTCAGCATTATTAGAGTCTGTCATTCTCGGTAATGGCGGCCGTTTGTATTCGGATATTATTAGCCTATTAGTAAATAAAGGTGCGGATGTAAACTTGCCTGATCGAGATGGAAAGTCATCTCTCCAGCATGCTAAAGAACTAGCTCAGCAAAAAGTTGTCAAGATTCTTAAGAATGAATATGAAGAGATGAGTGTTTCTATCCAAAAAGCAAAATCATTATATTTAGAAGATAAGTTTGAAGAAGCCATTTTAGGGATTAATAGTGCCCTTGAAAATGACATAAATAATCTAGATTTGTATTTTTATAAGGGTTATTGCTTACAAGAATTAAAGCGATATGAAGCCGCCATTGAAGAATACAATAAAGCTTTATCTATTGATGCAAATGATCTTGATTTCTATTTCTATACAGCAAATTGCTTTAGATTAATGAAGAAACCTGAGGAAGCATTAGGAGAATATGATAAGGCTTGTGAGATAGATCCAAACGAAACTTTTTACCGCTATCACAAATCAAATTATTTAAGAGAATTAGGAAGGCATGAACAAGCGGTTGCAGAAATGAATAAACTACTTGCTCTTCAGCCACAACGGTACGATTTTTTATTCCATAAGGCAAATAGTCTCCGTTCGCTAGGAAGGCATGAAGAAGCGATTGAAGCAATTGAGAATGCTATTGCCTATGATCCAACGAACCCTTTATATCATTTGCATAAGGAACAATCTCTTAATTTGCTTGGACACGGAGTAAATTAACAAATAGGAGGGAAACCATTGGGGAAACTAGTTATTGTTGCTATCGGAGGCAACTCATTGGTTAGGGATAATGGTCGTGACTCGGTTCAAGACCAATACGAAGCTGTTTGTGAAACAGCAGTAAACATTGCAGATATGGTAGAAGAAGGCCTAAATGTCGTTGTTACACATGGTAACGGACCACAAGTTGGCTTTGGACTTAGAAGATCTGAAATAGCAAATGAGGTGGCAAGTATGCCACCGATACCTCTAGTAAATTGTGTAGCAGACACCCAAGGAGGAATTGGTTACCAAATTCAACAAGCATTAACCAATGAATTCGCGAAAAGAGGGATTAATAAAAAAGTTGCAACTGTAATTACACAAGTTGAAGTTAGTATGGATGATCCTAATTTTAAGAATCCAACGAAGCCTGTTGGTTCATTCTTTACACTTGAGCAAGCGGAAGAAATGAAAAACGAACATCCTGACTGGATTTTTGTTGAGGATTCCGGCCGTGGGTATCGACGAGTGGTTCCTTCACCAAAACCGAGTGATATCGTTGAAAAAGATGCGATTAAATCATTGATTGAGTCTGGTTATGTGGTCATCGCTGTCGGCGGCGGGGGAATTCCTGTTGTGAAAACGGGTGATAACACCTACGTTGGAGTAGACGCAGTAATAGATAAAGACTTTGCAACAAGCCTATTAGCTGAGCAACTAAATGCAGAAACATTAATCATTACTACAGGTGTATCTAGAGTTTGTATTAACTTTGGTAAACCCAATCAAAAGGCTCTTGATAAAATATCTGTCAATGAAACCAAACAATATGTTCTTGAAAATCATTTCCCTCCGGGAAGCATGCTTCCAAAAATCGAGGCAAGCCTTAGCTTTTTAGAGAATAATGGAACAAGAGTGATCATCACCAATCCGGAAAGTTTAAAAGAAGCAATCAATGAAAAAGCAGGTACACATATTCTGAAACAGTTATTTAGTCACAAATTGAACACCTGTAATTGTACATGATGCCTAATTACATTGGAGTATTTTTGGGCTAGATGACCAATGAAGGAATTGTGCAAATTGTATAAAAGAAGATGGTTAAATCCTGATGTTTAATTACTTAGAAGATTACTATAGTATATGAGACATTGGGATTTACAATCTCATTGAAAATTCAAGTTTAAAGTGAATTTGAATTTAATGAATGAAAGCGTTTTCATAAAGCTGTATGAGTCTACTATGAAAATATATAAATTTCAATCTATTAAATCTAGGGGAGTAAGGGATGTTAACATGGAACATGCAAGATTAGAGAAATCTGAATTAGAACAAGCGTATGATCAATACAAATCATATGGCTATTCAGAAGATATACTTCCAAAAAAGCCTGACCAGCGAGACTGGGGCATGTCCAACTACGCAACGCTTTGGATGGGTGCCGTGCATAATATTATGTCATATATGACAGTTGCAGGATTCTTTATGCTCGGTCTAAATACAAAACAAGTACTCTTAGCGGTTATGCTTTCGGCTTTAATCGTTTCATCATTTTATGTCTTAAACGGTTATTCTGCAGCTAAATATGGACTGCCGTTTGCGATGTTACTACGCGACACATTTGGAGTTAAAGGGTCAATCATTCCAGCATTATGTCGTGGCTTAATCGCGGGTTTGGTATTCTTTGGAACCACAACAGTCGTTGGTGCAGAATCATTGAATGTCATTTTCTCAAGATTTATTCCGAATTATATGTCACTAGGTGGTGGCTTTAATCTACTAGGGTTAACGGTCCCAACAATGATTTCATATGCAGTTCTTTGGGTCGTCACTGTACTTTTATTCTTAGGTGGAATGAATGTTTTAGGTAAATTTGGGAATTGGTCTTCTCCTATTGTTTATGTGTTCATCATAGGTGCAGCTGTATGGGCAATCAACATGGCTGGTGGTTTTGGACCAATTATGGATTATATACCTAAAGATCCAAATTCAAGCCCATTAGTTTTTATTGCCTGTGTCAGTGCATTAGTTTCAAACTGGGCTGGACCTGTTGTTAATATGGCGGATTTCACACACAGAGCGAAGTCACCAAGAGATGTTATCATTGGGTTGCCATTAGGATTTATGCTATCATATGTTCTATTTGCGATCACCTGTGTTGCATTAATCGCTGGTACTGAAATTGCATTTGGTGAACCAATTTTTAATATTGTTCATGCAATAGATAAAATTGATAATACTTTCTCAGTTGTCGTTTTAATATTAGCTCTTAACGTCGGAGCAACAGCATTCGTTGTATTTGCAAACCTATTGCCATCCGGTTTACAAATGACATCACTTTTCCCAAAACTATTTACTGTTAAATCTGCTGGTATCTTAACAGCAATTGTTGGAACGTTAATTTTACCTTGGAAGCTTGTATCTAGTGCAACAACATTGTTCTACTTTTATAGCTTTATCGGTTCAATATTTGGTCCAATTGCCGGTATTATGCTATCTAGCTTCTATATCCACCGAAAGAGAAAGCTAAACCTTGATAATATTTATGTACCAGAAGGCAGTAATGGTGAATACAAAAACGGGTACAACCCGATTGCGATGGCTGTTTTAGCAATTAGCTTTATCCTTCCAATGTCAGGTGCTTTCCTTAAGAGTGTTCCTTTATTAGTGAAGATGAATGAATTTGCTTTCTTTAGCGGTTTAATTGTTTCCTTTATTTTATATACGATCTTCGCAAAATGGAGCAAACCAAGCCATTAATATTGAAAATCTATTAGTAATGTAACTAAAAATATTATCTACAAATAGTAGGAGGAATTTATGATGGATTACATGAAATTAGCTGCTGAAGCAACGATTGAAGGGATGAACAATCAGGTTGGAGGACCATTCGGAGCTGCTGTAGTTAGAGGTGATGAAATAATTGTGGTTGTTAGTAACACAATGATGCGTGATACCGATCCTTCAGCCCATGCTGAAATGGTAGCAATCAGAGAAGCTTGTAAAAAATTAGGAACAATGGATTTATCTGATTGTGTGATTTATGCAACCTGTGAACCATGTCCAATGTGCGTATCTGCTATCATTTGGTCAGGTGTTAAGGATGTTTACTATTGTAATACATCTGAAGATGCGGATAAACATGGCTTCTCTGATATGCATCTACGTAAGTATCTTACTGGTGAAGATAAGAGTGTTCTCAATATGGTGAAGGTTGAGCAAAGGGACGATTGTGATCATTTATTCGAACATTTTCACAAGCTTAACAAATAATCATATTTTGTTATAAATAATATTGTCCTTTAAGCTGCAGAGACAATGTTCTCTGCAGCTATTACTATTTTAATTGCTGGCGGAGAAAATGTATTACTTGAGACATTGCATCTTGAACAATTGGATTATGAAAATCCTTTTCAAAAACATGCTCTCCATTTGGAATTGTAATAAGCTTTGTTTCTACTTCTTTTTTTATCAAGGCTGCTCTCATAAAAACTGATTGTTCATAGGGTACGTCTGTATCTTTTGTTCCATGCAACAATAAAGTAGGTGGAAAATCGGTAGTTATATTATGTATTGGACAAAATTTAAGGATCTCCTCTTTATTTATAATTGGGTCCTTCCCCGTAATCTCTTGAACCCAAACTCCTTGCTGCCTTGCATGTAAATAAAGTAAATAACGCTTTTCAATGGAAGCTTCGGTTATTATTTCATCCGTTACAAGCATTTTAGCTAGAGAGTTAGGTATCATCTCTTTTTTGCAATAGAAATTACTTGGATGTATAGCCCAAGTAGTACTTATGTCCCCATACCCATAAAAGGAAACAATCGCTCGTGGCTTATGTTTAAAAGTACCCGTAAATAGAGCAAGAAAACCACCTGCAGAACCGCCAACAACTCCTATCTTTTTCGGATCAATCGAAAATTGATTTTGCCCTTCTGATTCTAGCCAAAGGAGAGCATCTTGAACGTCCTCAAGGATGTTTGACAATTTTGATTCAGGAGCCAGCCTATAATCGATGGAAAATAATGAAAAACCATTATTTGTATAAAGACTAATCATTTCCTCATCAATATCTTCCCTTGACCCCCATATTAACCCGCCGCCGTGAATATAAACCACAACTGGTGAATGATTCAGGTTTTTTGCCTGATAAAAGTCAGCTTTAATTTTATAATGAGCATCTTTCTTATATATTAAGGTTTTCTTAATTATTTTCATACACCCCGATCATCGTTCTATTAAGAATATTCATAAATAATTGAACTGTTGCCTGGAGAAGTGTTGATACACTTCTCTTTGTTTTTTTTTAAACATGTTTTACAATTAGCGATTTTTTTACTTTCTAAACTCATTTAATCTTTCATAAGTTTCAAGCAGGAATTGATAAAATAATGCTTCGGTTGGGAGCAGTTTACGTTGGGTCGGGTAAATGACACCGACTGTTCGTGTGAGATTCGTATCTGATATTGGAATCACCACGGTGGATCTTGGTGTGTTATCTACCAATGTCATCTCTGGCATCAATGCTACACCTAATCCTGCAGAGACTAACCCTTTTAAGGCATCAATATCTTTCCCTTCGAATGCAATACGTGGTGAAAAACCTGCAGCATTACATGCTTGAACAACCTGTTCACGAAATATAAACCCTTCAGGAAGGACACAGAATGAGTCATCTTTTAAGTCCCGTAACCTAATTGATTCCCGATCAGATAATGGATGATGAATAGGGATGAGGGCAACTATATTTTCTGTGAAAAGAGTCGCCCCTTTAATTTTTTTCTCTTTTTCCTGATTGGGCATAGGGGCAATCATGGCCAAATTAAATTCACCATTAATAACACCATCTATTAACTCATAATAAAGTGCATTGCTCATTTGAAATTTCGCTTCTGGGTACCGAGTGCGAAAAGCATAAATAATCGAAGGCAGTGTATGAGCCGCCATACTGATTGGAAATGCAATTCGAACAGTCCCTTTTTCAGGATTTAAGTATTCTTCTACCTCTCTCTTTGCATCCTCCATCAAATACCACACTTGTTTCATCCGTTCATAAAAAATTCTTCCCAGAGGGGTTAACTTTACGCTTCTTCCTTCACGTATAAAAAGTTTTACACCTAATTCGTTTTCTAAATTGAAGATTTGTCTGCTAACAGAAGATTGGGCAACATGCAAGGCATCTGCTGCCTCTGTTACATGCTCTCTTTTTGCGACTTCTAGGAAATATTGAATTTGCCTCGTCTCCATTTTTTAACCACTCCATTTTTAATGCGTTAAATGCATCGATTTCATCGGAAAATAAGATTGAAACTATTAATTATAAAATTATAAAATGAAAACACATGTAAGAAAAGGGAATTTTCTTAATTTTAAAGCTGTGTTAACGGTTATTGTTAATGTTTAAGCAATGTTGATTGGAGCGCAAATCAACATACAAGTATAACACAGCCAACTTTAGAATAGATTAGGGGCTGATTGCGTTGAAAATGCTGGATAGAGTAGAAGAGAATCAAATGCAAATCGTGCAAGATTACGTAAATCGTTTATTTAAAACCGTTCAAATGCGTAATCCAAATGAAGGGGAATTCCAGCAGGCTGTTAAAGAAGTGCTTGATTCTTTAGTACCTGTCCTTTTAAAAAATCCGAATTATATCAAACAAGCAGTTCTTGAAAGAATAATCGAACCGGAGCGATTGATTACCTTTCGAGTTCCATGGGTGGATGATAAAGGGAATGTACAAGTGAATCGTGGTTTTCGTGTTCAGTTTAATAGTGCGATTGGACCTTATAAGGGGGGACTAAGATTTCACCCTTCTGTTAACGCAAGCATCATTAAATTTCTCGGGTTTGAGCAAATCTTCAAAAATTCATTAACAGGGCAGCCAATAGGCGGTGGAAAAGGCGGTTCTGACTTTGATCCAAAAGAGAAATCTGATCTAGAAATTATGCGTTTTTGTCAGAGCTTTATGACAGAGCTTAGCAGACATATCGGACCTGATATCGATGTTCCAGCTGGGGATATCGGAGTTGGGGCTAAAGAGATTGGGTATATGTTCGGTCAATATAAAAAATTAAAAGGTGCGTATGAAGCAGGTGTCCTAACTGGTAAGGGTATTGGTTATGGAGGAAGTTTAGGCCGGAAAGAAGCGACAGGATATGGATTAGTATACTTTGTAAAAGAAATGCTCCAAAGTCAGGGATTAAGCTTTAAAGGTAGTACAGTTGTGGTATCTGGTTCAGGTAATGTTTCGATTTATGCAATGGAAAAAGCAATGGAATACGGTGCAAAAGTGGTAGCATGCAGCGATTCAAGCGGCTATGTGTATGATCCAAACGGAATTAACTTAGAGACCGTTAAACGAATAAAAGAAGTAGAGAATAAGAGAATTTTTGAATACGTCAAAGAACATCCAGACGCTATATATCAAGAAGGGTGTTCAGGAATCTGGGCGATCCCGTGCGATATTGCTTTACCATGTGCAACGCAAAATGAGGTAAATAAGGAAGCGGCAGAAATATTAGTTTCGAATGGGGTAAGGGCAGTGGGCGAAGGTGCAAATATGCCTTCTACTCTAGAAGCCATCGATACATTTATCGATCATCATGTCTTATTTGCTCCTGCCAAAGCAGCTAATGCAGGAGGGGTTGCAGTCTCCGCGTTAGAAATGGCGCAAAATAGTGCAAGGCTTGCTTGGACATTTGAAGAAGTTGATTTGAAATTACAAGACATCATGAAAGATATCTATAGTAAGAGTATGAAAGCATCAGAAGATTATGATGCTCCAGGGAACCTAGTTGTCGGTGCTAATATAGCTGGATTCGTAAAAGTAGCTGATGCAATGATTCAACAAGGAGTAATATAAGAAATAAGTAATAGAACAACGACGAAAAGTCACCCATTGGTGGCTTTTTGTTATTTTGTGAGAACTAGAGTTTGAAAAAGTAATTGAGATTAGGTCACATACAAACTTTCTAAGAAAAGGAATGACGTATGAATAGGCATACGTCATTTTCAATATTTATCAAGGTTTTACACCAATTGACATCATTTTTTATGATGGACAATAAGTATTGTACAATTAAAAGAGAATGCCAAACTCGCCAATACTAAAGTGAGATACCCCATAAAGTTAGACAAATTATTCTTACGCAGCTTGCAGGAAGCCTTTTTATTATTTGACAAAGAACTCATTCTTCTATAACAACATCCTTCTTCAGTTGTATCTCCTTCACCTTCTGATACTGTTCTTCGGGCCACCATGCGCCGCAATCGTCTGATACGACACAGGCTGCACATTTTTCTAAGTCATAGACGATCATCCCTGTGATTGGAGGGGAATAAAGATGGAGAGTTACCAAATCGGTATTGTTTGAAGCTTTCATTTTATGAATAGCTTTTTTCGGTGCATAAAAATATTTCCCCATATGATAGCATTCATGAAACAATTCTGAAGGCAAGCCATTCCCGTTCACTTCATAAACCGAATTTAGCGTGGTACCAGAGAGCACTTGTATCCAGCCGTGGGAGCTGCCATGATCATGCGGGGCACACTCCAGCTGAGACCAATTCATGATTAGCATCTCGATTTCTTCATTTTTATAAAGAAGCTGTCGATTGTATGGCTTTCCCTCGGCTGGCTCGGGCAATTGAGCAAGATCATCAACTTTCAAATCTAATTGTAATAAAGCTTCTTTTAATTCGACTTTAGAGGGGCTTCTTAGTGTATCAAATACATTCTTTATCCTAGTTGTCAATGTCATAAAGCTCTCCTCCTATTGATGTTTTTTCTTGAATAAGCTGAATAACATAGGTACAAGCTGACCATTAACGACAATGACTCCAATAATAATTATGATTCCTCCAGCAACACTTATGAATAAAACTTTTTCTTGTAAAAGCAAAACCGCAGCAATTAAAGTGGAGACTGGCTCTAAATATAGAAACATTGAAACCTTTGATGCTTCCAAAACTTCCAGCGCCTTAGCCCAATACCAGTAGGCAATCCCTGAAACGAAAACTCCCAGAAACAACAAATGCGCCCACTCCGTATGGGTAAGTAGTGAAAGGGATTCCCACCCCTTGTGCCGGATGATAAAAGGTGTGGTAAGAACCAAGCCAAGTAAACTCATATAAAACGTCACTAAAAGAGGCGAATAAGGAGTTTTTAAGGATTTTAAAAGCACTGAATAAACAGCCCAGTTCAATGTGCTTAAAATCATGAGAAAAAAGCCGATGTTCAGGGCAAATTGAAAGGATTGTCCACCTCTGGTCGTTGTGACTAGCAACACACCCATTATAGCCAGCACCATTCCTGCAGCCTTAGTTATAGTCATCTTCTCGTGCAAAAAGAGAATGGATAGAATCACAGTAAAGATGGGAGAAAGCGATATGAGCCATCCAGCAGAAGAAGCATTAATCGTCAACAATGCTGTAGCCTGGAGCAATTGATGCACAAATACCCCAAGAATGCCCAGTATTATTAAATGAGGGATATATTGAAATGAGACTTTTAATGGGGTACGCTGCAATAGTAATAACAACAGTAAAAATAAGGCTCCTATTCCAAAACGAAGAACGAGTAACGAATAGGGATCAAGCTTCCCAACTACTGCTTTAGTCGATACAAATGAGACACCCCAAAAACTAATGGAGATTAACGCATACACTGAAGCAGTTAACTTCGACCTATAATAAGTCATGTCGGAACATCCCTCTCAGCAAAAAGATCGTTATTCCATCATATGCTTGTACTGAAAGAAGATGTTTGTGACTTTTTGCAAAAGTGGTGAGGATCTTCTAGTTTAAAAATGAAATCAAAGTTGTAAATTAGTGGCGATTCTGGGTTATCAGTAATAAATTTGTTTCAAGGCATCAAAAGTCTATCTATGTATTTTAAAGTTAGTTTTTTCGAAATTATTGTTGATTGTTTGTTTCGCTGATAAAATTGCAGATACGCTGATAAAATTGCAGATACGCTGATAAATATACGAAATTCGCTGATATATCGGATTAATTCACTAAAAAGGTGTGATTTTACACTTTTTACGGAGATTAAACGTGGTAAATAACCACATTCATTACGTAAACAACCTAAAAAGGACTTAACTCGTTGGTTAAGTCCCTATATAAATGGATTCGTTTAGTTTTCCTAGTAAGTATTAGGCTTAATAGCCAAAAATTTATTCCTTTCTCAAAGTTTATTCTATCGAAAAGGATTATCCATTTAATCCTATTATTTCGATTTTACTAGTATGAAGTTTATTTAAAAGGGACGATCCTCATCAACACCTCCTCATTATTAAAATGGTTTGGTTCCGATCACCTGGACCGATAAAATCTAATGCCGCAGGAGAAAAGACCGTAACTGTTCTTTTAATGCCCTCCAAAAGAATTCGGGTTGATTTCATAACACCGATATCCTGAAAGACATTGCCTCCTGAGAAAATCTCCTTGTTGGCTCTCCTACCGTGGACAGCGATATTTTTTTTACTAGCTGATTTAGCGACAACACGCTCATTCGATTCTTTAGTAATTCGCAATGATTCTTTCTCTGGTTGAAAAACCTCTTCTTCCATTGATGCGACTGTACCAATCTCACGCTTATTTAACACCAAGACGAATTCATAGCCTGTTTCTGTTTTCTTTTGGACAATTCCTACTTCATCTGTAATAATCGTGACGCAATCTACGTTTTCATTTATGTGTGAGTTTTGAGAGGTTTCTTTTTGTTTCACAACTCGATAAAATGCTTTTGCTCCAATTCCTTCATCTGTGAAGTCAAACGGTTTGATACTTTGTGTGCGGACAAAGTAGAGTTGATGAACCTTTTCTTTGCTGTTTAATTGGACACATAACGCAACATCTTCTTTCACCACCCTTCCCTCACCGCTCGAGAGCATAGGGACATTCATGTTCATTCCTGGAAATTGAACGAAGATGTAGCTGAAGTTTTTCTTAGGTTGTAGATCCGAAAGTATCATAAACTCACAACCTCTCTATTTTTGTTACAAGATTATTTTTCTTGTAAGAGTATAATTCAATATCATTCTTCTCATTCCTGTCTGAGGATGATGAGTTTTCATCGTCACTTTCTTATGAAATGCGATGCTTCCTCCTAAATTATGAGTAAATATACTATCGAAACATGTAAATAATAAAAAAACGCTTTCAAAAACGACAATTTATAGACTATTCGATCAATTGTGTTAAAATAAATTTTATATATTAAAGCGCCAAAGTAATATAGTAATATCCCGCTCCAAAATTGATTGTCTTACAACTTTTTATATACAAGGAGGAAAGCTATGAACTTTGTAAGTACACGTGGAAACGTAAATAAAATTGGTTTTATTGATACAGTCTTAATGGGATTAGCTAATGATGGGGGACTATTAGTACCGGAGAAAATCCCACAAATTCCTGCAGATAAGTTAGAAACAATGTCCCAGTTAACATATCAGGAATTAGCATACGAAATCTTTTCCTATTATGTTGAAGGAGAAATTCCCGACAATGATCTAAAGGCATTAATCGAGAGAAGCTATTCAACCTCCAGGCACTCAGAAGTAACACCTGTTCAAAAGCTGAAGGATAACATGTATGTTCTAGAACTTTTCCATGGTCCGACCTTTGCTTTTAAAGATATTGCTCTGCAATTCTTAGGGAATCTATATTCCTATGTTTCAAAGAAAACTGGTGAAACAATTCATATTCTTGGTGCAACTTCAGGAGATACGGGGGCATCAGCCATTGAAGGGGTAAGAGGAAAAGAAGGCATTCGCATTTGTATCTTGCATCCCCATGGCAAAGTAAGTAAGGTACAAGAATTACAAATGACGACTGTTGATGACCAAAGTGTATTGAATTTGGCTATAAAAGGAACGTTTGACGATGGTCAAAGAATCATCAAGGAATTGTTCGCAGATGTAGATTTAAAAAATAAATATCATCTTCGTGCGATAAATTCTATTAACTTTGTACGGATTTTAGCGCAAACGGTCTATTATTTCTATGCCTATTTCCAAGTGAAAAAAGAGAGCGATGTAAAGAATGTTAACTTCAGTGTGCCAACAGGTAATTTTGGAGATATTTTTGCTGGTTATCTTGCAAAGAAAATGGGTCTACCAGTTGGTAAACTCATTGTGGCAACGAACGAGAATAATATTTTAGAAGGTTTTATTCATGACGGGGTGTACCAACCTGGTGAATTCCGCAGCACCTATAGCCCTTCTATGGATATCCAAGTAGCTAGCAATTTTGAACGCTATTTGTACTACTTGCTTGGTGAAAATCCAAACGAAGTGTCTGCCTTAATGGAGAAATTCAAGGCAAAAGGAAAAATTGTCGTGAACGAAGAGCAGCTCCGTCAGGTAAAAGAGGATTTTGCTGCATATGGAGTTGAAGGGGAAGAATGCTTGAAAACCATCAGTAAGTACTATGATGAAACGAGTTATTTATTAGATCCACATACTGCTTGTGGGGTCGCTGCATACGAAAAGTGCAATAAACCTAATGAGGTTTGTGTCACACTCGCTACAGCTCACCCAGCAAAATTTAATGAATCCATTGAACGTTGTAATATCAAACAGACATTCCCTGAGCAAATTACACAATTATTCGATAAACCACAATATCTAGAAGTTGTTGAGGCGAATAAAGATGAAGTTGTTCGTAATTTAGAAAAGCTTTTTAGTTTTACAGCTAAGTAAATCCTAAAATTAGGCTCATGATATGTTGATCCTCTTTTGCTATATTGGAAACTCCAATAAGTAAAAGAGGCTTTTTTGTGGCTGAACACATCACCATGGGTAAATCATTCTCTCAGAGAAGCGGATATCATAGTTTATTATCGACCGAATACCCAAAAATTCGTTCGTGCGGTCGCTTATCAAGCTTTTTTTAAATATTTGCCGTGAATAAATTATAACTTTTCTCATCAACTTAAGAAATAAACAAATTAGAGAAGTGGGTGTAATAGGTGTCGCGGAACTGTCATCAGTTATTCACCATAATTTCTTTAGGCATGGTCATTTTACTACTGTCATCCTGCAGTCATTCACAAAGAAAAAATGGAAGCTCAACTAGTGTTCGAGAAAATACTTACGGTATCGAAAAGCCACTGCCAGAGAATATGCAGGATTTTCATCCAGGTTATTCAGAAACGCCCGACCAGAGAGTTCGGGTACACAATATTAATAAAATTTCTCGTGAAGTTTTAGGTTTTTACACAGAGCAGGAAGGAAGTTATCCAGGTTCTCAACCTACAGTTAACTCGCAATTCACCAATTTAAGCATCATTGCACCCTTCTGGTACAAGCTTGATGATAAGCGTCCAGGCAGAATTATAGATTCCGTTACAGCAGCTCATAAGAGAAAGGTTATTCAAAGCGCTCATGAAAAACATGTGAAGGTATATCTAGTTGTTCACAACCTTTTTTATGAAACCCTGGAGAAGGGAAAGCAAGTAGCGAGTAATGTACTCGATAACGATAAAAGCCGCAGTGTTTTCATTCAAAATTTACGAAATGAAATGAAACAGTTCAGTTATGACGGTATTAATATTGACATGGAAAATTTGTATTTGAAAGACAGAGATACCTTTAGTTTGATGATTAAAAAATTGTGTGAAACGCTGCATCGTGATGGAAAAGTAGTCACGGTTTCAGTTCCGGCAAACACAGGTGATTCGCGTGCTAATCCCTGGTCACCGTGGTTTGATTACGCAAAGCTTGGTCAATTTGCAGATAGGTTAATGATTATGACCTACGATGAACACAACGCACACACAACACCCGGGTCAACGGCATCTGTTGATTGGACTGAAGCAACGATTCGTTTTGCTTTGAATAAAGGAGTACCACCATCAAAAATTTTACTCGGTATCGCTGGTTATGGATGGGACTGGGACAAAACAGCTAACAAAGCCTCTTATTGCTCCTATGCACTGTTAATGGGGCGTAAAACAAAATATAAAGCTGAAATTTTGTGGGACCCCCGTTCGCAGACACCTCATTTCGGTTATGTAGATGAAAAAAAACATGTCCACGAGGCCTGGTTTGAGAATAGTTACAGTCTGCGGTTTAAACTAAACCTTGTGGAAAAATATAACTTACAAGGAATCGGAATTTGGAGACTCGGCTTAGAAGACCCTATGTACTGGAAGGCCATACCCGGGAAAATAAAAGTAAAAAAATGAAGAGAGGTCCCATGGTGAACTAAAGTTTTAACGCACCGGGGGACTGACCTATTTTTCCAAACTTTTTAAGCTTTTAATTATTTCTCATGTGCAATTTAATTAGACGGAATGAAAAAACGCCCTTTATGTTTTTAGGACTAACTATACCCAAAAACATGAAGGGCGTTTTCGTGATTAAGTGAAGGCATCATTCTTTTAAACCTTTCTAAAAAATGAAATCAATAGTTGTAGTCTATAATATGAATTAGTAAAAATTTATAAAAGTAGGTGTCAAAATGAACGAAAAACAAATAGTCGGTGAAAAAGCAGCAGAGTTTGTAAAAGATGGCATGATTGTGGGGCTTGGTACGGGATCGACAGTTTTCTATACCATTCAAAAGCTTGGCCAGTTAGTGAAGGAAGGTCTTAATATTAAAGGTATCCCAACCTCTGTTCAAACGGAAGAGTTGGCAAAAGAATTGGGCATTCCACTTACGAGCTTCAGTGAAATCGAAGGTATAGATATTGCAATTGATGGGGCAGATGAGATCAATCCTGATTTGGAACTGATTAAAGGTGGAGGCGGTGCACTGTTAAGAGAGAAAATCATAGCGAAAGCGGCCAAGAAATTTATTGTTGTAGCAGATACGTCCAAAAGAGTAGAGAAATTAGGGGCGTTTCGACTTCCAGTAGAAGTGTTGCCGTATGGATTTGAAATGACGGAAAGACATATTAGAGCTATTGGTTTCGTCCCAGAAATTCGCCAAACCGGCGCCAATAAGTTTATTACCGATAATGGGAATTATATATTTGACTGTCATTTTCCAGGTAACTCTCAACCTGAAATATTAGAACAAAAGCTTACATGATTCCCGGAGTTGTAGAAAATGGATTATTTGTTGGAATGACTGATCTTGTCATTACTATGGAACGAGATAACAAGGTTATTATGTTAATAAGGTAATATCGTTGTGCTTAAGTTCTCAAAGCGAGAGAGACTTATTTGAATCTCTCTATTTGGCTATTTTTTATCTTTACAATATCGTCTTACCTTAAAAAATAGCATGGTCCACGACATATAACTATTAAATCGAGTAATAAGCCGTTTCACATTTAAGGGAAGTTAATATGATATTTCGAAACGTAAAGAAAAGAGGTGTCATTTAATGCATTTAAAAAAACATAGACATAATGTAGTACTAAGTTCCGGACCAATTGTACCTAATCCTAATACGGAGTTAATATCTGTCGAAATTCTGAATGTAGACCATAACCATTCAAGAGACGTAATTGTTGAGGTGAAAAACTGGACAACCTGTCCTCCTAGTGAACAAGGGAAGTTTGTATTCCTTTATGGGGTACAACTAAATCCTGCAGATTTCCCTACAGTCGATGAAAGTAGTGAAGATGAAAGCAGCGATAATAATTTTACAGGTGAAACTGAAGCTAGTCCTGAAGCTAGTGTAGTAATTCAAGATATACCTGATGCATTTCCGCCAATCACTACACCACTCTTTTTCAGAATTCCGGCACAAAGTCGATTAACAATTTTAGCATTTCCTCCTGCTCCAACCCTTCCACCAAGTCCATGCTATGAAGTCCGCATCGTCCCACCGAATCCTGTCAATTTGTTTTTCAGTAGTTTTGGTTTGAGTAGTGATGGAATTCCACAAGAAGGCAATACAGTGTTGCATCATCAGTTCTTTCCGCCAAATCCGATTTTTCCACCATCCCCGGTCCTTCCACCTAGCCCATTATAAAAAACGTTAAAAAAGGTAGCCATTTTTAGGAAGGGTTCTGTTTTGAAGTGCAGACGGACTAATAATCATACAAAAACACATATGAATTTACTTCTTAATTCACACATAAAAAATAATCTATCCAACCAGGTGTAATGTAGTTTTTGT
>NZ_JBALOS010000170.1:0-18836 GCF_036962765.1 Neobacillus drentensis | reverse complement strand
AAACTGTTTAAAACCTTATCCAGCCAAAATAACAGCTGTCAAAAATATGATTTGTAAGATAGTTCGAAGAAATAAAGGAGTAGTAGGCTTTCCGGCAATTGTGTTACCTATTCTTGAAGCAAAGATATTAGCTGGAAACATAATAATAAGTAGCAATGCCAAACCAATTGAAGCAATATTTGAAGTAAACGGAATCAGTATACCTATAGCACCAATAATCTCAAGTATCCCTGTAATTGTCACCATGAGCCCCGGGTTTGGCACATTCGGAGGTACCATTTTGATAAGATCAGGACGTCTCTTTCCCCAATGAGCTGTCGCCGTAAATAGGAACATCAGAGCAACAGCACCTTGTAAAGAAGTTTCCCACCCGTCAAAATAAGATATTCCGAAAACACCAATAATGCGCAAAATAAAAAATGATACGATAAGGATGATAAATGGAGCCATTTATATTTCCTCCTCCTAACAAACAAATTACCTATTGATGCTACTTGAATTTTATATGTATATTCTATTCATACCGAGTTATCACAATGAATCCTACAAGAAATGAACCAAAAACAAACACCTTGGCGAAACCTATCGTTAACTTATTAGAGGCCGAGGGAATCGAGTTTTTAGTCGTAAACGCTCAACATATGAAGGCCTTCCGGGACATAAAACGGATGTTAAAAATGCCGAGTGGATAGCTCAACTTCTTCGCCAAGGACTACTGAAAGCAAGTTTCATCCCCGATCGGAATCAATTCATCCAAACATTTGTACCAGCCGGCTCTGGCATTTCATCCTGAATATTGACGAATAGGTGTTGATGATTTCAACATACTAGTATTTTTTCATAGCTATCATATTGAAAAAGTCTTAGATTCGAGTTCATGAAAGGAATCGATATTTCCCGTAATATATGTGATACCACCTTATCGCGATTTGGGATATTACGATCTAGTAAAATACCAGCGACCGTTCCACTATGGGCTACAACTGTACCTCCCTGATAGGTATCAGCTACTTTTTCTAAATGATGAAAAACAGGCTTAGGCAATATTTTTTGATTCACTCGTGCACTTATCGTAGCTGCCTTGCAAATATCAGAAAAATTTCTTTCCTTACAGCCTCTTTTCACCAGTCGATAGGCTTCTAAGAATTGCTTTTGATCCTCTCGGCTATAGGCTTTTCGAACTTTATTAAATTGGATTGTATCGATGGTTCCTCCGAGGTCGATCCCTACGAGGATATACGGGGGTAAGTCCCCAAAGCTTTCCAGGAGCTCACCGTTAAAATAATCATAGGCCACAATCCCCTCATACATCACCCCATCTGTTGGCTCAACCTTTGCGGAAATGGTTGAAATCATTTCATTGGTCAGAGGAAGAGAATAACTGTCAGAAATGGCTCTTAATGCGGCTGTGATATCAGCTGAGCTGCTGGCCAGCCCCTTGCCAGCTGGGATATTGGAGTGTATCTCAAGATGTCCACCTACCTTTATGTGAAATCGTTTGAGTAACAATTCCCCTGCTCTCATCGCTTTTGTCTTTAAATCTGCTACTCTTATTTTGCAAATGGACGGGTCCGGAGTAAAGCTAGCCTCGCTTCTTAAACTGGGGATTGGCAGAGTGATTAAAAAAGGGCGGTCACCGATGACCCCTTGTACAAGTTCTCCAAACGTTCCATGACAGTTTCCTTTACCAAGTTTCATTTTTAATCTCCTCTCAACTATTCCATCCCCAGTTCAACCACGAAGAAGATCGCCGCCTAGTACATATATAGTTTAAATTCCCAATCCCCTATGTGATCCCCGGCACGATTTCATAGGGTATGCCATTTGCTGCGAGTATTTCCGCTTCTTCGCCTACACCACCAAAGATTCATGGATCGCCCCCTATTAATCTGGTGACGATTTTTCTTTCAGTTGCTTTTTCGATTAAAAGCTCATGAATTTGTTCCTGAATGATGTGATGCTTCCCTGGCTGTTTGCCGCAAAAAATTAACTCTGCCTCAGGTTTTGAGTATTTTAGCAGTTCATTATTCACTAAGCGGTCATATAAAATGACATCCGCCTACAGGATGCACTCCACCCCATAAACAGTGATCAGCTTGGTATCTCCTGGTCCTGCACCGACAAGATACTCTTTTCCTTTTGTCATGATGAGCCTCCTTTACGCTACTCTATTAAAATACCTGCCGATGCAAACGTGGCCATTTCCTTCAGCATTAATGTGGCCGCCTGTAAAATTGGGAAGGCAATCGCTGCCCCGCTTCCTTCCCCTAAACGCAAATCCGGCCTTCTGTTCCATTTTTAACATATGGAGGCTGAATGGTCGTTTTTAGACCATTCATTGTGTAATTCCCTTTTTTTGAAATTCTTTCATTTTTTGTTCAATCAAATCAAGTTTTACGTGCGCCCTTACATGATCCGCTAACAAATCAAACACATCTTCACGCAATTGATTAAAAGATACACGCTGATTAATAGGTGCCAATCCCTTTGTTTGGCGAATCTGATTCAATAGCTCCTTACGAAATTCATCATTATGAAAAATCCCGTGAAAGTAAGTGCCAATGATTCTTTCATCTGGGGTTTTACAGCCATCTGATCGGCCTTGTGTATCAATTAGTCCCCGGGATTCTCGGGTCGTCCACGTTTCTCCCATATGAATCTCATAACCTGACACTTTGAATTGTTTGCCGTAAAGACTTAAGAGCCCGTTTGATAATACGGTTGTCTTGTCTTTTGTAATCGTCGTGCGAATGGGCAGTAGGTCAAGACCTTCGATTTCTTGGTGAAGTGACTCGATTGCAAACGGGTCCTCGATTTTTTCTCCGAGCATTTGATAGCCGCCGCAGATCCCAAATAGCACGGTTTGGTTCTTTTTCTGTAATTCCACGATTTTCTCGGCTATTCCACTTTCTCTTAAAAAGAGCAAATCCTCAATCGTATTCTTGCTCCCAGGAAGAATCACTAAATCTGGGCTGTGTAATTGGTCTGCTCTTGTAATAAACCGGACATGGCAATCAGGTTCGGCAAAAAAAGGATCGACATCGGTGAAATTGGAGATTTTCGGATACTGAATCACCGCAATATCAAGTTCTTTTTCGGTATTTCGGACCGATGTATATTGATTTAATATCACGGAATCCTCGGCATCGATGTTTAAATTCTCCAAATAAGGAATCACTCCCAGAACCGGTTTTCCTGTATATTCCTCAAACCATGTTAATCCAGATTCCAAAAGCCGTATATCACCACGGAATTTATTGATGATGACGCCGATGATTCGGTCACGGTCATTAGGGTCCATGAGCTGAAGGGTTCCAACTAAACTGGCAAAAACTCCGCCTTTTTCGATATCGCCAATCAAAATCACAGGGGCGCCAGCCATTCTTGCGACCCGCATATTGACCATTTCCCTGTCATTCAGATTAATCTCGGCAGGACTGCCCGCCCCTTCAATGACAATCCGTTCATACTTTTCTGACAGAACAGCAAGCGATTCTTTAATAAGCTCAATACCCGTTTGAAAGAATTCCTTGCGATACGCACTGGCTTCCATATTTTTATACGGTTTTCCATGGACCACAATTTGGGATTGGTTATCCCGATTCGGCTTGAGCAGAATCGGATTCATATCAGTTGTCGCCTGAATCCCAGCTGCTTCAGCCTGGACCCCTTGTGCTCTTCCTATTTCTTTTCCATCCACTGTGATATAAGAGTTTAACGCCATATTTTGTGACTTAAAAGGAACCGTTTTATATCCGTCCTGGGCGAATATACGGCAAAAGGCCGTCACGACGACACTTTTGCCGACATCCGAATTGGTACCTTGAAACATCAATTTAAGAGCCTTAGCCATCTTCTTTGTACTCCTTACATTTCCTGATTTAATTTCCGACTAGCCCAGGGCACCATTAACTCCCCCGATATGTCTTTTCATGGGTCACATACTAGGTTGATGGAACTCGTTACCGTATGCCACTCGAACTTTTCTTGGCAAACAATAACCATAATACTAAGAAAAACCGGACTATAAAACAAAATCCGGTTGTCTATCCTCTAATTATGGTGATGGTGATGTTCATACCCATGTTCTTCCGCATATTTACGGAAATTTTCTAAATCTTGCATTCCAGTGGATGTACCGTTTATGGCCTGATTCATACGTTCTAATAGTACTGTTCTTAACTTTGGATGATAGCCAAAATACTGAGCAATATCAATTGTTACATGCGGATAAGTCTCTTTAAACTGTTCGGCCATTTTATTCATTCTTTCCATTAAAATTCCCGTAAATAAAAAATACGGGAGCATGATAATTTTTTTTGCGCCTAATTTAATGCAGCGTTCCATCCCATCCTCCACAGTTGGCGTCGTTACCCCCATAAAGGCACTTTCAACGATAGGTACATTTAATTTCTCCCACATTAATCTGCTGATTTTATAAAAATCACCATTAGCATATGGATCGCTGCCGCCACGTCCAATTAATAAAATGGCCGTATCCTCATGCTTTTGATCTACATCAAAACCTGCTTCAGCAAGTCTTGTTTTTAAAATTTCAAAAACTTCCTCATGAACACCTATCGTTTGGCCATAAGTAAATCGAACATCTGGGAAATGCTCTTTAGCATGTTCGATCTCTGCAGGAATGTGCAGTTTTGAGTGTCCTGCATGTAATAATATGATGGGAATTACATGGATTTCATCCGCACCTTTTTCAACACACAACTGAATCCCATCCTCAATATTTGGTGATGCAAATTCTAAAAAACATATTTCTACTAAAAGGGCTGGATCAATGTATTCTTTCATTTGCCCGACAAATTCGCGAACTTCTATATTCCCTGCCTCAAGCCTGCTGCCATGTCCAACAAATAATACAGCTTTTTTCATCGGTCCATTACCTTTCTTGTATTTTTCAATTCCTTTTATGCGATCTTCGCTGCGTTTCCGCACACCGTGCTCCATTGAATATATGATCGCATCTTCTTTAACTTCTTCATGAACAACATCACGTGCAGTTTCTTCATGTTGAACCGAATACCATGTCCCTTTTGGGTAATCAATTACGACGCATTTATCTTTACAGCGGCCGTTACATCGTGTACGCGATGTATGAATATGCTCATCTAAACGGTTTTTCCGGATTTCGTCTCGAATTTGCTGCGTGACCTCCTCAGCTCCTGCTCCCATACAGGTTGCCCCATTGCAAATGAGTAAGTGACGCTGCATTTGCGTTAAATTCCATGTTGTCATAAAGTGACCTCCCCCTCTCCCATCATTTTTTAACCACTTTGTCTATTTGTTATATCAACAGTTCCCCCGATTAAAGCCCCAATTAGGAATGTCAAAAGTCAAAACGAAACTTAGTCATGTAACTTCACAGGCTCCCAACTAATGATCGCAGCATAGAATGGGTAACGGTATACATACTGGCCATCCTCCATTGCTATAAAGCGTTCGAGTGATGCTTTCACATGTGCCATATCAAACCGAGGTGATAAGATTTTTTTGCTTTGTGCTTCATATAATTGCTTCAATGTATCATAACGATACTCACGCTCCAGTTTGAGCATTTCACAATTTGCAAAAATCCCTAACTGATACAGCATATTGACGATGGTAATATAATCACGGCGAGGATGTTTAATTTCATAGCCAAACTGCTCATCTAAAATAACGTAATGCGGTTGAATAGGTCCTGTTGTTAAACCAATGATAGCGCGCTTTTTGGCAAGACTGTTCATTTTTTTCAGCGCCGCATTCATTTCATACATCCGATAAAAGCAGTTCACTCCAATAACAACATCATGCTGCTCAATTTGCGCTTCTTCCCATTTACTATGAACGAACTGAACATTTGTATTGTTTTCAAAGTATTGTTTTAAATAATCAAGCACACTTTCAGAACCATCCACTAAAGTTAAACTTTTGACATCTTGACGGAGTTGGAAGGTATAGTTGCCCCATCCCGGACCAATTTCAATACAAGTTGAATTTTGGGGGATATGTTGTTTCATTTTTTCGTAAATTTTTTTTGCATAGTTATCTGTTTGCTTGTATGATTTTTTCTTCATGGACTGAGCCCAAAATGCTTCTTCCAGCACATCATCGATCATTCTTTCTGGCATCTTGCCTTGCCAGTCTAACATGCCTTCTTTCCACAGCTTTTCAAAATCAAATTGTAAAGGGGAACCTTTTATCATTGAATTTTCTCCTCAATCTCGACAACATAAATGGACAATCCTTCTCTGGTGAATTGGGTGCCAGTTTGTGTTTTAACCATGGCGTCCTGGATGCTTAAAACTCAAGCCCCTTCATCGCTTTGACATCCTGATCAGCATAATAATGTTTTGTGGCATCAATCGTTGACACTAAATCAGCTAAAGCGAGTAGAGATGGATGTGCAGAACGGCCTGTGATGACAAGGTGCATCGTTTTAGGACGGTTTTGTATGGCCGCTAACACCTCTTGTAAAGGTAATACATCATCGATTGGAAAACGTGTGATGGCTAACGCATTATTCAACTCATCCAGCACTAATACATCTATTGTTTCATCATTTAGCTCTTCTTTTACAGTCTGCCAGGCTTTCGCAAGTGCTTCGCGATGCTCCTCCGGTGTTTTCGTCCATGTAAAACCGACACCTAATTGCACTGTTTTAACACCAAGTTTTCGCAGGGCAATTTGTTCACCATATGTACGTTCAGGTGATTTAATAAATTGAAAGTATTTCACCTTCATGCCGCGGCCAATTGCGCGTAATACGACACCAAGTGAAGCAGTTGTTTTTCCTTTGCCTTCTCCTGTATAAACTAACAGCATCCCCTGTCGTGCCATGTACAAACCTCCCTATAGCCAAGTTGTTTTTTCTGCAAATGGTGTACGCTTTTTCGCGGAAGTGATTTCTTCTGCAGGGTAACCAATGCATAACGTCCCTACTAATTGCTCTCCATCCGATGCACCAATAAAATCATGTAATACTGTATCATGCACTAAGCCAACACCGCGTGTACGCCATACCATGCCTAAACCCAGCTGTTCGGCCATTAACCACATCGACATAATCGCACTGCTGACTGCAAAGGTATTATCTTTGGTTGCACCTTCATCTCCAACGACAATGGCAGATGTCACAACAATGACAAGCGGTGTTTTTGTGATGGCTTCCATTGAGCTTTCCACTAAATGTGGTTTTGTTGGGAAACGTTTTTGTAAATAATCAAGCGCTACCTGCTCATAACGGTTTAAGCTGTCACCCTGTAATACATAGAAATGCCAGGGCTCACGCATACGGTCATTTGGTGCATACGTTGCTGCTTCTAATAACGTCTCAATTTTGTCACGTTCCACTTCGCGCTTTTCAAATTGGCGAATCGCACGGCGTTTTTTTAATGCATCTAACATAATTCATGCTCCTTTTCTATAAACCAGGTAATTTGATCCCGTACACTAACCACCTCGCCAACTAAAATCATAGATGGATTAGAGATACGATGGATTTGAATATCTTGTGCAATCGTGGAGAGATTGCCTGTAATCGTACGCTGATTTTTGGTTGTGCCCCATTCAATAACGGCAACAGGGGTTGTTTCACTTTTGCCATAGGATATTAAGCTTTTCGTAATATGCTCGATATTGCCAATGCTCATATAAAAGGCCACCGTATCAATTTGAGCAAGCGCGGACCAATTTAATAAGTCCTGCTCCTTTTCCGGGCGGCCATGACCTGTAACGATCGCAAAGCTTGCAGCATGATCACGATGTGTTACAGGAATCCCTGCATAAGCAGGCGCCGCAATCCCCGCTGTAATACCCGGCACGATTTCAAATGAAATATCGGCTTGCCGTAACATGGCGGCTTCTTCTGCACCACGTCCAAAGACAAATGGGTCACCGCCTTTTAAGCGGAGAACCTGCTTGCCAAGATTAGCTTTCTCCACTAGTACACGATGAATTTCATCTTGAATCAGTCCATGCCTGCCTGGTTCTTTTCCACAATAAATCAGCTCGGCGTTTGTTTTCGCATGTTTTAATAATTCAACATTCACCAGACGGTCATATAAAATCACATCTGCTTGCTGAATGCATTCTAATCCCCGAATCGTTAATAGTTTTGGGTCACCAGGACCTGCTCCTACAATATATACAAATCCGCTCACCGTTTTTCTCCTATACGCTGCTGCAGCCACGCTTCACATTTTTGTTTTTCACCTTGCTCCATCCATTGTAATAACTGTGGATCCAGGAGCTCTGCTAATAGCTGTTTTTTCGCATCGCCCGTAAACACTTGTAAAATTCTCTGACGCGCTTCCTTTAAAAATGAAACATACTGCGCGTAATGTACTCCAAATTGTTCTTCTAAATCCGTCTTTACTTGGCGTGTCAGACCTGGACTTGCTCCAGACGTTGATACAGTCAATACGAAATCACCATGGCGAACGACTGCTGGATTAATGAAATCAACACGTCCTTTTGCATCCGCACGGCTGAGTAATTGCCAATGCTGTGCCGCTTCTTCCACTGCATTATTTACCTCTTCGTCATTTGTAACAGCGAAAATCAGTGCTGCATCATCTAAATCAGCAGGTACAAATGCTTTTTCTTTCCATATCACAAGCCCTTCATTGATGTAGTGCTGCAATTTTTCGGTTACAGCTGGGCTTATCACTGTCACTAGTGCCTTTGTTGGCAGCAGAGCTTCTACCTTTTGACGAGCTACATGTCCTCCCCCAACAATAACAACCTTTTTATAGTCAATATTCATTAATAGTGGGAAATAATTCATTGTTTACCTCCAAACATGCTGTCAGCCAATTTTTCACAAGCTGTGGATTCGAAGCAAAATGAAAGTGTGTATAGCCAGCAACAATATTTTTATGTAGATAACCTTCCTCCTGAGCACGAAAACGGCCTTTACTAAAATAAGCTGGTGATGTATGCTCCCCCTCATACGTTGAGTAATGGAACTCATGCCCTTTTGCCTGTTCCTCTTCATTTATTAGAAAGTTGCCTGGAACACCTGTAATTTCCCGGTATCCAAGTGCCGCTAATTTATCTTGCATCCGCACACGTCCTGGAATGATCCCGAGCATCGGGAATACCTGTCCTTGACGATTCACAATTTCCTCTGTTAAATACATAAAACCGCCGCATTCCGCTAATGTTGGCACCCCTCGCTCAAGCGCGGCTATTATTGATTGCTTCGTTTCCTCATTTTTCGCCAAGCTTTCTGCAAACTCTTCTGGGAAACCGCCGCCGATATACAGCCCCTGAGCTTTTTCTGGAACTTCTTCATTTTGTAATGGAGAGAAGTAATGTAATGTGGCACCATATGTACGGAGTAATTCTAGATTTTCTTCATAATAGAAGTTAAAGGCGGCATCCTTTGCAACTGCAATATGTATTTCTTGTATTTGCGGCTGTGCATCAAAGATAGATTCAGATACGTCCAATGATTGTGTTTTTGTAATTTCCAGAAGTTGTTCAATATCCACTGTTTCTTCGATTGCTTCTGCAAGACTATCAAAATATGAATCTAAATCACCACGTTCAATGGCTGGCACTAAACCCAGATGACGGCTTGGCATCAAAGGGACAGCTCCTTTTGGCAAATAGCCAATGACAGGAATTCCACATTCTTGTTCAATTGCTGCTTTGACAATTTCAAAATGGCTTTTACTTCCTAATTGATTGGCAATAACACCAACAATATTGGAGCTTTCATCTAACATTTGAAATCCTTTGACAATCGCAGCCGCACTTCTTGCCATACTTGCTGCATTGACAATTAAAATGACGGGACTCTTTGTAATCTCACTAATATGAGCAGCAGATCCTTCATTTGATAACGGAGATTTGCCATCATAAAAGCCCATCACTCCTTCAATAACAGCTGCATCTGCATCTTGACTCGCTCTTGCGACAATGGCACGAACTGTATCATGGGACATCATGAAACTATCAATATTACGAGAAGGGCGTTGTGTGACAGCTGTATGATACGTTGGGTCAATATAGTCCGGGCCGCATTTAAAGCCCTGGACTTTTAATCCACGCTTCATAAGCGTACGCATGATGCCGATTGTGAAAGTTGTTTTTCCAACGCCGCTTCCTGTGCCGGCTAGTACAAATCGATTCATCGTACTTCCTCCTCAAAGTTGACACGTGCAATGGATATAGTCACATTTCCGCTTTTCTTTTTCTCCAGCAGTAACTCTTTCGCATTCGCATAATGCAATGCGGCCGGCTCACTGACCCCATATGCACCTGTATATTTAAAGACTGTTTCGGATGGGTTTTGCATCGGTATTTCATTTAGCTGGTCAGGTGTGTAAGTTACAAATAGCCAGTTATGTTTAGCGGTTAATTCAAGCAGGCCTGTTTCGTTTTTCTTTAAGTCGATGGTCGCAACTGCTTTGACACTTTTTTTACTTAAACACAGCTCAGCTAATGTTTCATCTATGACTTGTTCAATTTCTGCCATTGCCGTACCACGATTACAGCCAATGCCAAGTACAATTGATTTTGGACGATACAAAACTCCGTTCTCGAGCAGCACCTTTTCATGTGCCTCAATTAAACGATCTGTAATAAGCAGTGCCGCTTGTGGCTTTGCCATGATCGCTTCATCTATCGTTGGATAAATTTTTAAATTGTCAGGCATTGAGCAATCGTACATCCACCAATTTTTTTCACCCGTTTCCTGCACGATCGCAACATGCTCTTCATTGACAACCGATGCACTAACAGGTGTTAATTTTTCTTCACTATCCCACATCCACCCAAATTGGGCGCCAAATAAATCCACAGGAATCGTTTTTTGAACATCTGAAGCTGTTGTTACAACTGGTGCAGCACCAATCGCTTTTGCAAATTCATGGGTTAAGGCATTGGCACCGCCAATATGCCCCGATAATACGCTGACGACATACTGACCTTTATCATCCACCACTAACACTGCAGGATCTTTCTTTTTATCAATCAAAAGCGGAGCAATCATGCGAACGACAGCACCGAGGGAAATGATGCAAATAATTCCTTTATACTGCTGGAACAAAGCGGGCAATAATAGGCGAACCGTACCATCAAATAACTGAATTTGGCGCGTTTCTTCGTCGCCCTGCTCGAATTTCTTCATATAATAAAGGTCCGCATACGGAAATTTTTCCGTGTAGCTTCTTGCATGTGCCACCCCATGTTTCGTTATGGCGACGAGGGCATATGGTTTGCGCTTTACAATAACAGGAATTTCACCTTCATGTAACCTAATCATTTGCCTTCACACCTTTACGGAAGCCATGAGTAAAGGTTTTGTCATAGAGCTTCGAACGATAATTTTTTTCATGAATATGCGGGTCTAATGCCCAGCCTGCTAGAATCATCGCATGCTTGCGAATGCCGTTGACACGCATTGCTTCATCTAATTCAGCCAGTGTTGTCCGCACAATTTTTTGGTCAGGCCACGAAGCACGTTGCACAACAGCAACTGGTGTATCATCTGCCCAGCCTGCTGCCTGCAATTCTTTGGTAATTTTCTTTGTTAATGTCGCACTTAAAAACATTGCTATCGTACAGTGATGGCTTGCTAGTGCCTGTAATTTTTCTAGCTCTGGCACAGGTGTACGCCCTTCAGCCCGCGTTAAAATGAGGGTTTGAGTTAGATCAGGAATCGTCAGCTCTGCACCAACTGCTGCTGCAGATGCAAAAACAGAACTTACACCTGGAACAACTTCATAGCTAATATCATGCTGCTTCAGCAGTGCCACTTGCTCCATCGTTGCACCGTACATCGCCGGGTCGCCTGTATGTAAACGTACAACCTTTTTGCCTGCATTGACACGCTCGACAATACAATCCACCATTTCCTGAAGATGCATCCCTGCTGTACGGATAATTTCTGCCGACTCCTTCGCTTCCGCTACTAACGTTTCGCTTACGAGAGAATCAGTATACATCACAACATCCGCTTCTTTTAATAGCTTTAAGCCTTTCACTGTGATTAAATCCGGATCTCCCGGACCTGCTCCAATAATCCAAATTTTCTTCATTATTTGCGCACCACCATACATGACAAGTAGTTTAATTCTGCACCCCGTAGTTCATTGATCTTCCAAATTACCTCTTCATCAGATGTAACTTTTGTAACGACATGTACTTTTTCTAATAAATTCATATCCTTCAGTAGATCGAGCATTGCGTCTATAACTTTTGCTACTTTGATAAAGACGATCGCATCGTGGTTTTCAATTACTCGGCGCATTTCTTCCATGTCCTCCGTAGCGGGAATCATGGCGACATGGTCATCACCATCAGCCAATGCAATCCCTAAGCGATTAACAGAACCATTAAACGACGAAATGCCTGCTACCGTTTCAATTGGAACATCAGGGTACATCGATTTCATTAGGTTCATTAAATGTATAAATGTGCTAAACAGCATCGGATCCCCTTCAGTCACAAAAGCTACATCTTTTCCTTGAACTAAATAGCTATAAATGGTTTCCACAGATTTTGTCCACTCAGTACGCAGGGTATCTTCATCTTTTGTCATGGGGAATACCAAACCAAGCATCTCTTTTTCTGCCGGGTTAATATACACTTCAACAATACGATGGGCATAAGATTTACTGCCCTTTAATTTTTTGGGATAAGCAATGACTGGGCTTTCCTGCAATCTGCGAAATGCTTTTACTGTGATTAATTCTGGATCTCCCGGCCCAACACCTAATCCAAATAAGGTTCCCATTCTCATTATTCTTTTCCTCCTTTCTTTGCTGTCACTATATAGATTGGATTTAACGGTTCAAAACGTGTTAAATTTAAGATTGGCTTACTTTTTGAAATTTGTGCCTGTAATATCGATACTTCACAGCCTAATATTTTTAGATGCTGCAGCGCTTCTGCCAAATTTTCGATCGTTGCAATATTCATAACAAGGCGTCCATTTGGCTGTAAGCGTGAAATACATGTTTGCAATAAATGCTCCATATTTCCACCGTTACCGCCAATAAAAATCGCATGTGGATCTGGAAATTCATCCAGACGGTCAGGTGCTTTCCCCAGTACTGCAATAAAATCTGTACGATGTTTTAATTGATTTTCCAGGCAGTTTTCAAGGTCACCATCATTTTTTTCAATTGCATACACGGCACCTTCCCGAGCCATTTTCGCTGCTTCAATCGCAACTGAACCTGTGCAGGTTCCTATATCCCAAACAATGCTATTTTCCTTAAGTCCTAACTCTTGTAGACAAAGAGTCCGAATTTCTCTTTTAGTAATCAATCCTTTATCTGGCTTTCGCTGAAGAAATGCATCATCCGGAATTCCAAGAGAAGAACGTTCCACTACCTCGCGCTGTTTTAAAATCACAACATTCAATGGAAAAAAGGAGGTTTGCTCCATTTCGTCCAATGTGAAGAAGCGGCACCTCTCGTTTTCACCTTGTAGATTTTCAGCAACGAAGGCATCATATTCTGTCATGCCAAAACGCTTTAAATAGGTTGCAATTGCCTGCGGAGAATTCGTTTCATCTGTTAAAACAGCAATTTTTTTACGTCCATCAATTCTTTGTGCAAACCCTTTAATGGAACGACCATGTAAGCTGACAATATACGCATCCTGCCAGCTTTCCTGCATTTTAGAAAAAGCGAGCTGTACCGAGCTGGTATAAGGATAAATCGTTAATGGAAGCTTCTTCGCAAGTACACCGCCAAGTCCATAAAATAGCGGATCACCTGACACTAAAATAACGACATTTCGTGTTTCTTGCTGTAATTCAGCTGTTAATGCTGACAAACCGCCTTTGATTACTTTTTTCTCTTTTTTAAATTCCGGGAAAAATTGTAAATGACGCTCCCCGCCTACAAGTACATCACATTCATTGATCCACTCAGCATATTGGGGGAGCAATCCTTCCGCGCCATTATCCCCTATACCAATCATCTTCATCCAATTTGTCAATATTCTCAGCCTTTCCTAAACAGTCTCCATTCATGGCATACAAGGTTGTCGACACTTTGATGTCAGTATTCATATGATTCAAAGCATAATAGCAGCAGTTTTTGCAAAGTGCTGCAATGAATGCCTCGTTTCCCTGAAGCATATCTCCAACCTGTGAAGCTGTATTCGCCTGTAAAATTTCTCGCTGCGTCTCCTCATCAACACCTACTTTATTAGCAATACCTGCTAAAAACTCAAAGCTTATAGGTGCACTTTTTGAGTGAACCATCATAACGCCTTGGGCAACTTTTGAGAACTTCCCCATCATACCTACTAACGAGACTCTCGGAATCTTCTTCTTTGCAATATTTTTTAATGTAAAACCAACAAAATCGCCCATTTCTATAAATGCTTCTTCTGGTAAGTGAGGATATTGCTGCATAGCATATTTTTCACTGCGTCCACCTGTTGTAATGACTAAATGCTCACATCCTGATTCTTTTGCTACATTGATCGCTTGTACGATACTTGCCATATAAGCAGAACTTGAAAATGGAACCACTGTTCCCCGTGTACCTAATATCGAAATTCCGCCGATAATGCCTAAACGCCCATTCAATGTTTTTTCAGCAATCTCTTCACCATCTGGTACGGAAATGACCACTTCAATTCCACAATCCAATTTATATTTTTCAATTGCTTCTTGTACAACACCACATATCATTTTACGCGGTACAGGGTTTATCGCTGCTTGACCCACTGGTACTGGTAGTCCCGCTTTTGTCACACGCCCTACACCAACCCCGCCATCTAAATGGATGCCTTTTTCTTTTGAATAATGAACGGTACTCTGAATTCGTGCTTGATGCGTAGCATCAGGGTCGTCACCGGCATCTTTGATCGTTTCACACATTACCCTGCTATCTGACACTTCAAATGCGGTTACTTTAAATGTTGCATATTGGCCAACCGGTAAATAAATCGTGACTTCATCTGGTACCTTTCCCACGACAAGAGCTTGCAGTGCTGCCTTTGTCATCGCTGTTGCACAAGCTCCTGTCGTGTAGCCGTGACGCATTTGTGAAGGATCTTTTTTATTTCGTTTCTTTTGCTCGTTCATCCGCCATAATCGAAATGGCATTAAGTGCAGCGACCGTCACTGTACTGCCACCCTTTCTCCCTGCGTTCGTAATAAATGGAATCCCTTCCAGCACTGCTAACTCCGCTTTCGACTCTGCTGCTGATACAAAGCCGACTGGCATTCCAATAATTAAATCCGGTTTTGCCACACCGTCTTTTATTAAACGAATTAACTCCAGCAGCGCGGTTGGCGCATTGCCAATGGCATAAATTCCTCCTACATGTAAACGCGTTGCTTTTTGCATGGAAATAATAGCCCGTGTTGTTCCTTGAGCCTTTGCTTCCTTTGAGACATCTTCATCCGCAATATAACAATGCAAGTCCCCGCCATGCTTTTGGAATCGCTTCCGACCTGAACCACTTTCAATCATTTGTACATCCGCCACTACATGACGGCCTGCTAAAATGGAATGAATCCCTGCCTCAATAGCATCTGGCGTAAAAATCATGCTGCGACCTAACTCAAAATCTGCTGAAGCGTGAATCACCCGCCGAACAACTAACCATTGCTCATCTGTAAATGAATGTTCGCCCATCTCTTCTTTGATAATGGCGAAACTGTGATCATAAATCTTGTCTGGATCTACCGTTACAGGAATAAATTTTGTATTAAAGTTCATGTTTGCCATGAATAAAACCTCCCAATAGTTGAGTTACTTCTTCGAAAGAAGTACCAAAATTTTTATATTCTATCGCTGGCCGCTTTATTATAATTACAGGAATCCCTAATTGAAGAGCAGCTGTCATTTTTTCATCTACAGATCCCACTTTGCCGCTTTCTTTTGTAATCAATAGAGTCACATTATATTGCTCACATAGTGCTTTATTTAATGATTCCGAAAATGGACCCTGCAGCGCAATAATGTCCTTTTGTTTAATGCCTAACCTTTGGCACTTTTCCATGTTCCCTATATTTGGAAGCATTCTACAAATAAGCCGGATTTCATCACGCATTAAATATTTGGTGAATATTTCCAACGTTTTGCTGCCTGTTGTCAGCATTATCGTTCCTTTATGAGATTGAGCTAATTTAGCTGCTTCTTCATAACTTTCAACTTCTGTAATTAGTGGAGAAATAAACTGTTCTCCTGGCCTTTCATAACGAATATAGGGAATATCACATGCTTGTGCTGCTGCCATTGCGGTTTTCGACGCTTCTTCCGCATATGGATGGCTGGCATCGATGACACAGGTCATCTTTTGCTTCTGAATAAGCGCCATCATGTCATCAACTGATAACCGCCCTACTTGATAAGGAATATGGTGGGCATTTAAACTTTCGGCTGCCGATTCTGTGACAACTGTTGCTAATAAAGGAAAGCCTTGATTTTGCAATTGAATGGCTAATGCTCTCGCATCACTTGTGCCTGCTAAAAATAAAATCATGTGTTCCTCCTAATCTCCACATGGTGCCGGCTCGACTTCAATTTTGGAGCTCATATCCTGATAGTTAAAATACTGAATTTTTTTCACTCTTTTAAAATATTTAAAAAGGCGTTCATTTGGATGGGCATTTTGTTTGTACTCTTCTATAATTTTCGTTAATAACGGCAGTAGCTCATCTGGTTCAATTCCTTCTGCTACTGGCTGAGCAGCATGCGCTGTACGGCCAACTGGCTTTGCGCCAATAAATAAATCAAATCTTTTCTTGCGGTAAACGATCCCGATATCATCGAATACAGCCCGATAACAAGCCATACCACAGCCGTTGAAACCAATATGTAATTCTTTTGGAAGCTTTAAGCCCCCCAATTTTGCTGCTATTTCTTCTGCATATGGGATCGATTCTGCTTTTTCACCGTAGCAAAAATCACAAGCTTTTACATTTAAAACATCGCCCACAGGCATGACAATTAAATCATTTTGTTTTAGTCTTTTAACAATCGATTCAGGCTGATTTGTTGGAATCTTTAGTAAAAAACGATGATCCGGTGTATATTCCATGGTGCCTGTCTCGCCAATAGTTTCTGCCAATATGCGCATTTGGTCTGGCTTAATAAATTTATTAGCAACACCAGGTGAAACAGCAAATTCAAATATATTTTCGATCGGCTGCTGAACCAAATGCGGATGTTCTATTTCCGATTTTGACACCATAGATAAAGCCTTTAAGGCCAAATCTAATGAACTTACTTTCTGTTTATTTCTTTCAATTTGCTCATAACCAGCTTGCGATTCCCCTGTTTCTTGATTTAATGCCCATGGTTCGGCTTCCTTTTTCAAACGCTGATGCGGTTTTAAGCTTTGCTTTTCTTCACCTAACGTATATTTACGCTGATAACCTCGAGGGGTAATGATTTTATTGTCATAAAAGAAAGTAGAAGAATTCCCGATAATAACCGTTGTCAGCATTCCGATATCATGTTCAAGCATTTCAGCCAGTGTTGTCAGCACTACATTTTGATTTTCACGATAGGCACTTTTCACAAGTCCCACCGGTGTTTCAGGCGAACGATATTTTAATAGAATATTTTGTGCCTCTACTATTTGGCGTGTCCGTCTACCGCTTTTCGGATTATATAATGCTATAACGAAGTCCGCCATCGCAGCTGCTTCAATGCGCTTTTCTATTACAGTCCAAGGCGTCAAATGATCACTTAGGCTGATCGTGCAGGAATCATGCATGACTGGCGCACCCAATAAACTCGCACAAGAATTTATGGCTGAAATACCTGGAACAATTTCTACCGCAATTCCTTCTTTTTCAGTCCAGCCCTTTTCAATCAGCACTTCATACACTAATCCAGCCATACCATAAACGCCTGAATCTCCGCTGGAAATGACTGAGACAATATGGCCAGCTTCAGCTTTCTTAACTGCATCCTGTGCACGTGACACTTCTTCTGTCATACCCGTACTGACAATGGATTTTGCTGTTACGAAAGGTTCAATTAGCTCCACGTATGTTTTGTAGCCAATAATACAATCACTTTGCTGCAATGCAACTACAGCTCGATTTGTAATATGCTCACGATCACCGGGACCGAAGCCAACAACAAAAATTTTTCCCTTTTTCATAGGCTTACCTCCAAATAAAAAATGCCTGCACTCCTTTTAAAAGGAATACAGGCATGTGAAATGGCAGTATAAAAAAAGCATACTGAAACACAAAAACAATAGGTATAATTGTCCCGCCTATACTTCTCCCTCCGAAAAGCAAGTGTCGTTTAAATAAGCAGGTTTCCTGACTTAAGCTTCTTTTTACTCTTACACCTTCCCGATTTCTCAGTGGCATTGTAATTTCATCAGCTTTTACAGTAGCGGGGGCTGTACTAGACTTTCACTAGTTTCCCTTTTACCTCACAAATGTGAGCACTTATTTAAAGTATTTATTAAATTTTTTATAACTATACCATATAATCTCGAAAGTTAACATACTATTTTTTTTTTTGAAAATTTAATATAAGCTCCTTCTTAGGTTGAAATGGTGCTTTTAAAAAATTATGCAACGATAAAACCGGATTACTTGTCAGAGTTCCATCTTAAACTTGAATGCTGGGCCCATTAAAACATGAATCCATCATTTCAAACAGTTCTGCTTTCGACCTCGGATACTTTTTACTGGATAAATTCGTTCTTTGAAATTTTTCAAACACTTCCATAATCCAAGGTTTTTGTAAATGGCTTTTTTCAAGTATTTCTCTTTTATTAAAAACCTCCACGGGTGTTCCTTGAGCTAGCAAGTGCCCATTGTTTAAGATGATGACCTCATCTGCCCACTCATAAGCTAAATCTACATTATGCGTTGACAATAATAT
>NZ_JBALOS010000169.1:492-2123 GCF_036962765.1 Neobacillus drentensis | reverse complement strand
TAGTTAAACTTCCATTACTTTGAAAAAGGGGAAATCACTCTATTTTTTCATTGTAAGTTTTTATGATTGGCTCAGAAACTAAAACTCACTTAATAAGGCGGGAGAATATGGAGCAAGTACTAACATCACTGAATAAATCAGATATTGAATTTCATCCGGGCCAAATCAGGTTTAAAGGGGAACGTTTTATTCTGATAAATGCCGAAGCATTAGGAATGCTCAGTCGTGACCTTATTTCTACATTAGGGCGTGAAAGAGCAAGGGCGTTCCTCCTTCGTTATGGGTGGGAATGTGGATATAAAGATTCGATTTCAATTAAAAAATTATTTCCTAATGCTTCACTTGAATTTCTCCATCAACAAGCTCCAATTTTTCATATGCAAGAAGGCTTTGTTCAAGTTGATTTACAAGGTCTTAATGTGGATTATGAACAGAATAAGTTTTATATGGAAGGAGTTTGGTTAAATTCATTTGAAGTAGATCAACATATTCAACATTTCGGTATAGTCAAAGATCCGGTGTGCTGGACATTAATAGGTTATGCAAGCGGGGTCTCAACGGGAATTTTTGGAAGGAAAATATTGTATAAAGAAGTGACTTGTGTTGGTAGAGGGGATGCTGAGTGCCGGTTTATTGGAAGAACTGTAGAGGAATGGGGAAATGAAATTGAACAGGAACTATCTTATTATGGTCAAACCAAAATTGCCGAAGAATTAGAAGAGGCACATCAGCACATTCAAAAACAGCATACGATGTTACAACGAATTATGGACATACATGAACAGCTTAACAGGATGGTTCTTTCAGGGCAGAGCAGGCAAGCTGTCATAAATACAATCGGGCAAATGCTTCATTCACCTGTAATTGTTCAAGATAAATATTTTCGTCCGCTTTCTTGGTGGCTGCCAAACAAGGAAAATTCAGGTATAGACCCATACCTTATCAAACCGGAAAAGGATCCTTCTTCAGAATTTTATCTGAAGCTTAGACTGTTAGATGAGGAAAAATGTGCGAAGGATTTTATTGTTTCGGATGAGCCAACGTTTCTAAACAGGACAATTGCCCCAATTGTTCTTGGCGATGAGATAATGGGCTATTTATCGGTCATCCATGTTGAAGGAACAGATAGTGAACTAAGACAAATAATTACCGAGCGAGCTGCTGCTGCAATGGCAGTAGATTTATTGAAAGAAAAAACGGCATTGAATACAGAACATAAATTAAAAGGTGAATTTCTTGATGAATTGTTATCCGGTACAACACCTATTGAACAACTAGGTAAACGAGCAAATTTTATGGGATATGATTTTGGAAAGCCACACCGATTTATGCTGGTGAAAATTATTCAACCGGGAACAGGTAATGGCTTGATAGAAGATCAAGATCTGCCTATGAATCTTTGTAATGAATTATTAAATATTGTTCAAACCAAACTTCACTCTTCTTCGAGAAATGCTTTAATTGTAGAGCGAAGAGGGGAGATTGTCCTTTTGGGGCCCTCAGATCCACAAGGATTAGATTTTCAAAAGGTAGCAAAAATCCTACAAGACCGGCAACAGCAATTATTTGTAAATATTAAAACTACCATTTGTATTAGTCGTGAGGCGATGTCCATTGAGGTACTTCAAGCC
>NZ_JBALOS010000169.1:0-460 GCF_036962765.1 Neobacillus drentensis | reverse complement strand
AAGTGAAATATTTTTAGTGGAAGAAATGAACATATTTGACTTACTTTATGCAGGCTCTGCACAGGAACAACTTCTTACGTATGCAACACGAACGCTCGAAAAGCTTCTCAAATATGATGAAGAAAGTGGTGGAACTACTCTTATCTCTACTCTTCACATCTTTCTTGCAAATGAATGCCATCTTCAAAGAACAGCAAAAGAACTGAATGTTTCGCTAAGTGGGTTGAAGTATAGAATTCAGAGATTAAAAGATATCGGAGAGATTGATTTTAAACATGCCGATCAAAAATTTAATCTTCAGCTTGCTTTAAGAATTCTGAATGCCAATGGGAAGATCAACTTATTAGAAGTATAAATCATATGGATCAGGTTAAAAGGAGAAAAATTTTTGTTTTCTCCTTTTTGTCTTATTAAGGCGGATTTTTTCATTAAGAACAGTAGGAAATGGCTAGTCCTAACT
>NZ_JBALOS010000168.1:12487-15526 GCF_036962765.1 Neobacillus drentensis | reverse complement strand
TGCATTATTTCTCCTTCCGCTTGGAATTGTAAATACGTACTTTATGTATGTTATAAATTTGATCTTAATTTATGCCATTCTAGCTTTAGGCCTCGATTTAATTGTAGGTTATACGGGTCAAGTTTCTGTTGGTCATGGAGCATTCTTTGGAATTGGTGCCTATGTAGCTGCGATTCTTGCTAAAAATCTAGGGTTTTCATTTTGGTTAACTCTTCCTTTTTCGATTATCATCACTGCGATAATTGGGTTTATCATTGGGTTTATTGGTTTGAAATTAATCGAAGAATATCTTGTAATGGCAACACTCGCGTTTGGAACAATTATCTGGCTAGTTTTTTTAAACTGGACGGACTTAACGGGAGGTCCAATGGGGATTGCAGGAATTTCTGCTCCTCCCACGATAACATTGGGAGGTTTGCAATTTCCGTTTATACAATACCACGACTACTACCCATTGCTATTAATCTTTGTATATCTAGGTATCTTAATAACGAGATTAATAATCAAGTCCGGGTTTGGCCGTGCATGCAAAGCCATCCGTGATGATGAACTGGCGGCACAAGCGATGGGAATTCCAGTTTTTAAAACAAAAGTGATTATGTTTACTATTTCGTCCGCATTCTGTGGTGCTGCCGGTACTTTATATGCCCATTTTCTTCATGTGGTCAGTCCTGAAACCTTTGCCTTCGGTATGTCTGTGACTATTTTAACGATGGTCATGATCGGCGGACAAGGATCGATTGCAGGAGCGATTATTGGTGCGGCGATTCTCACCGTTTCTTCCGAGGCATTAAGGGAAACACCTGAATTAAGAATGTTAATTTATGGTTTTCTAATCGTTATTATGATCATGTTTTTTCCTAAAGGAATCATGGGATTGTTTCAACTATCAAAGCGCCGTCTGCTAAAGAAAAGTCTACAAATTGAAAAAAACGTAATCGAGAAAGAGGGGTTGAGTTATGAGCAGTAAGATTGTTGATGATTCAGCCATTTTAACCGTCAATTCTCTCTCTAAATCCTTTGGGGGCGTTAAGGCAGTTAACAATTTATCGTTTTCTGTAAAGCATAATACTATCCATGCGATCATCGGTCCAAATGGAGCTGGGAAAAGTACACTTTTTAATCTGATTACGGGTGTCATTACTCCTGATGAAGGGGAGATTCAGTTATTGAATCAAAATATTACCTCGTTGAGACCTGATAAAATCGCGGAGCAAGGGGTTTCACGAACCTTCCAAAATATTAGACTATTTCCGGATATGACCGTTTTTGAAACGGTACTTATTGGGACCTATCTGCTGACAGGTGGAAAATTACTGCCTGCAGTATTCCGTACTAAACGATTCCGTAACAAGGAACGAGAAGCAAAAGAACGAATTGCAGAAATTTTAAAATTCGTGGGGCTATGGGATATGCGCCATGAGTATGCTGCGCGGTTATCCTATGGAAATCAAAGACGGGTAGAAATTGCCCGTGCTTTAGCAACAAATCCGCGTTTATTATTACTTGATGAGCCGACTGCTGGAATGAATCAGAATGAAACAAAAGAGCTGATGCAACTATTTTCACAGGTTAATAATCAAGGCATCACCATTTTAATTATTGCTCACGACATGCATCTTGTGAATACGTTATCCGACCAAATTACAGTGATTAATTTTGGAGAAAAGTTGGTTGAAGGTCCTTCTGAAATGATTCAGAGTCATCCAGCGGTATTGGAAGCCTATATGGGGAGGGCTGAAGCAAATGCTTAAGGTTGAAAATGTTAGTACCTATTATGGTCAAATATGCGCATTAGACAATGTAAGTTTGATGGTAGAGGAGAAGGAAGCTGTTTCGGTGATCGGTGCCAATGGTGCAGGAAAAAGCACTCTCCTAAAAACTATTATCGGCGAACTCCGCCCCAAAAGCGGGAATATTCTACTTTCTGGTCAATCTATCATTAAAGAAAAAACGTTTAAGCTTGTCAGCCGTGGTATGACACTTGTACCTGAAGGCCGCCATGTCTTTCCGTTACTATCTGTGTGGGATAATTTGCTGTTAGGCGGTTATACACTTTCTGCTAAAGAACGTCAGCAGAGAGCTCTGGAAGTAACAGAGCCGTTTCCAATCCTCCGCGATAGGAAAGATCAACTTGCTGGCTTACTTTCCGGAGGTGAGCAGCAAATGTTGGCCATTGCCCGTGCTATGATGACAAAGCCTAAGCTTTTATTACTAGATGAGCCTTCTATGGGTTTGTCTCCGAAACTAGTATATGAGGTATATGACAAAATTATGGAATTATATCTGCAGGGTACGACCATTTTATTAGTGGATCAAAATGCAGAAATGGCCATCGACTTTTGCAGTCGAGGTTATGTACTGATGGCAGGACGGTTAGTAGGTCAAGGGACGCAAAAGGAACTAAAGGAAAGCGAACTTGTCCAGCGTTCCTATCTAGGATAATTTGGCGAGGATTGGTATGTTTCAAGATTTTCTAGAATAAATATAATGGTTGTTTATGGGAATAATTAAGGAGAAATTCCTTAAATATAAAATTCTATCTTAGGGAGGAAAAAATATATGTCAATACATGGTGAGGCCAAAAAAGTAGAGATTCAGAGATTTAGAAAGTTTAAAACAGAACAGTTTTATCCTAAAAATTTAGGAAAACCGGAACACCACATCGTCAATGAGTTGAGTATGGCAGTTAGAGCAGGAAATCGTATTTTTTTAAGAGGTCAAACAGGCTTTGACTTAGATGGAAACTTTCACGGAATTGGTGATGTAGAAGCTCAGGCCGAAATGGCATGTACCTGTGTAAAGCAATTGATTGAAGAGGCTGGAGGCACCATACAGGATATATGTAAAATTACGGTGTATTTGATGAATCGTGAAGATCGCAGTAAGGTGTATCCTGTTATTGGCAAACATTTTAAGGATGTGTATCCATGTAGTACTGGATTGTTAGTCAGCGGCTTTGCGTTGCCGGAAATGCTGATGGAGATTGATGTTGAGGCTGTTATCAGCGAATAAGGGCTTCTTTTAATAAGGTTATTT
>NZ_JBALOS010000168.1:11200-12420 GCF_036962765.1 Neobacillus drentensis | reverse complement strand
TTTGCGAAAATTGCCTAGAAACTTAGTACATGATCCTTATTAAGATCCAAAAGCAACAAAGTTTACGAAAAGAGCCTTTAATATAGTAGAAAGTAATTTCTTGAATGAAATTATTTTCGGCAAGGGGGGAAATGTAATGACATTTTCGGTAGCAGGCCGCTGTTCAGCCACGGGTGCGTTCGGTGTCATTGTTACATCCAGCAGTCCATCCGTTGGGGCAAGGTGCCCATGGGCAAAAACGGATGTAGGTGCCATATTAACACAAAATGTAACGGACCCGAGATTAGCTACAATTGGATTTTCGGTGTTGGAAAACGGCTTTGATGCGCAATCGGCTATTCGCTCGATGAAGGAGGCATCACCTTATCCAGAGTTTCGCCAAATCGCAGTAGTCGATTCAAAAGGAAACTCGGCTGCCTTTACTGGAAGCAAGGCGCTTGGGGTTCATGGAGAATATTGTGATAAAAATGTTGCCTGTATCGGTAATCTGCTCAGTGATGACACAATCCCGGAAGCTATGGGCAGAGAATTTTTACGGACAGAAGGAAAGTCTTTGACAGATCGATTAATTTTGGCGATAGAAAAAGGCTTCCAAATGGGGGGAGAGCTCGACCAGGAGCATTCGATCGGACTTCTGGTATTCACTGATGAACCATTCCCTTTTGTTGACTTACGAGTTGATTATAGTGATAATCCTCTTCAGGATTTAAAAAAATTATGGGAATTATACAAACCACAGGCTAATGATTATAAGGTAAGAGCAGTTGTACCTGAATTGGCTCCATCTTATGGGGTTAAAGGTGACGAGTAAAAGTGTTTTATTGAGAAACCCAACAATAATACAAGGGGAAAATGCTTTGAAACTTGTGTGTTAATTAACTTATTAAAGAGAATGCAATCGGAGATTAATATTTTTTAAGTCCGGAATCCATTGTTGTGGGTTCTATTTTTTTTAAAACATGATCACTATCCATTTTCTTGTAATAGGATACAATTGCTGAGCACTATAATAAATGTAAATGATAGAAGAAGATGCGAGCTGACGGTAAGAAAATGAGGTTACTGGAGGATAAGGTGAATTTACTGGCGGATAAGCGGCATTTACTCGCGCGAGTACTATTTACTCGTTGAAGTCCTCTTTAATCTGATGTTTCAGCGGTTTTTTTGTCTTAAATTCCAGAATATTCCTACTAGAGATCAAATATTGGTAACTATAATAA
>NZ_JBALOS010000168.1:0-11159 GCF_036962765.1 Neobacillus drentensis | reverse complement strand
CTATAAATACCATACACAAACCTACACCTATCAGTTGAGCCCTAATTCCTTTTAATGGTAAAGTAAATCTATCATTATCCCAAAAAGGAGTAACGTGAATGAAACATGCGCTTGTTATTGGGGGCACTGGAATGTTAGCTAGTGTCTCTATGTGGTTGGTAAATGACGGTTTTCATGTCTCGGTTATTGGTCGTGACCCTGTTCGAATGAGCCGCTTAGTATCAAAGAAGCCCTCGATGATTACACCGCTTTTAGTAGATTACAGATTAGATGAAGAATTACGAAAGCAGCTTAAGGAATCTATCAAGAAGCATGGTGAGTTTAATCTTGTCGTCGCCTGGGTTCATTCCACTGGTAAGAATGTTTTTAAGGTGATTTCTGATGTGTTACCAGACAACGCACAACACTCGCGATTATTTCACATTTTAGGGAGCCAGGCCAATTTAGGGGCGATAAGGGACCAAGTACAATTAAATGAAAACTATTTATACCGGCAGGTCCAACTAGGATTTGTTATGGAAGAGAATGCTTCGAGATGGTTAACGAATGAAGAAATCTCAGCAGGGGTTATCGAATCGATAAAGGACGACAAATTAAACCATTTAGTAGGGGTCTTGGAACCGCATGATGCCCGGCCACACTAATAACAAAAACCCCCTTCACTTAAAAGAAGGGGGTACGTTTATTTTTGTTGCCTTCGATATAAATCCATTGATTTATAGCCATCTCCAAGAACTGTCTCCATTTCTAACAAGCGCTTTTCTTGGGTTTCTTTTCGTTTCGCACTGTACACGTAGCGGGCCCAATCCTTTTGATAACCAAACGTTAATTGATTATATATGTCTAATAAATCTTCATTTTTGCTTAAATACTGTTTAATATCGTCCACATGAACAATATAGTCGTCCACACATTGACTAGCCTTACTGCTATCAGCCTTTTTCGCCTTTTTAGGGGCTGATTTCAACCCAACCACAGTAAACACATCGTTTAAACTGACCATTCTCGAAAACTTAATGTCACTTCCAAGTGTATAACCTTCTTCATCCATTGCTACAGCCTCAAACAAACTGTCTCGTTCTATGTATTCTTTATATTTTGGATTATTCTTTTTTGGATAGGCAAAATAGACATAACCATTTTTCTCGAGTAATTGGTTATCAATTACTGACTGAAGCTGCCGTGCAAATTCCTCTAAACTAAATACAAAAATAAAGATCAGATCATATTTTTCATTTTTAAGAGCTGATTCATAATCTAATCCATTCAACTCATCCAATTCTTCCGGTTTGTTTAGAACCAATTTCCGCTGATATTTTTTCAAATTAAGTTTTTCGACAATGGATTTCGGTGAATTCATAGTTCAATCTCCTATGTAAAATTAATGCAATACCTCAGGATTAACAAGGTTCTTAGGACGCATACCAGATAACCCTGCTACTAAATTCTCGACAGCAAGTTTGGCCATTTTTAGTTCCGTTTCGTGGGTAGATGATCCAATATGAGGGGTCGTCACGACATTCGGAAATTGCAGCAGAGGATGATCCACACCGACCGGTTCATTTTGGAACACATCTAATGCCGCTCCATGGATTTTCTGCGTTCGTAATGCTTCAATTAGTGCCTGTTCATCGACTGTTTTTCCACGCGAACCATTGACAAATATGGCCGATTTTTTCATCAATTTAAATTCTCGTTCACCCATTAAATGCTCGGTTTGAGGTGTGAGCGGAGTCATTAAACAAACAAAATCGGATTCCTTTAGTAAGGTATCAAGTGAACAATAGACAGCATTATATTTTTCCTCAACCTCAGGGTTAGGGGTTCGATTATGATAAAGAATATCCATGTCAAAACCAAAATGCCCACGTTTCGCAATTAATGAGCCAATTTTACCCATTCCAATAATGCCTAACGTTTTATGGTGAACATCGATGGCATATTCTTTTCTGGTTAAATGCTGCTTCCAATTTCCTGTTTTGACGAATTGGTCCAACTCAGGGATGCGTCTTGCCGCAGCAAGCAGTATGCCGAAAATCGCATCGGCCGTGGTATCCTCAAGTACGCCTGGAGTGTTTGTTCCCATTACGCCGCGCTTGGTCATCTCCTCAAGGGTTAGATTATTAAATCCTGTTGAGTTATTAGAAACGATTTTTAATTTTGGAGCACGATCCAACAATTCTTTATCAACGGGGAGCGCGAGACCAACAATTCCTTCCGCCTCCGTTAGAGCTTGCAAAAAAGCAGGGTCTGTTTTGGGATTGATTTTTTCAAAAATTTCGACGTTAAATTGGTCTCCAAAACGATCTAGTGTTTCAGAGAATTCAAAGTTGTAGGCAAGTATTTTTCTTTTCATAAGGGAATGAGTCCTTCTCCTTCTGTATGTATGAATATATCTCTAAAGTGACATACAATTTTTAAAGAGTCAACCATATAAAATGCTAACCATGTTAGCTGCACCCACATCTGGTGCAATTTCTTTGTCATTTTTTAATTATAGTAGAATATAAAAAAGGAAGATTTTTGGTAAGCGTTTTCTAAATTTTTCATTATTATTCCCTTTTGTATAAAAAACGTAATGGAAAGGTTTTTTCACCAATAATGAAGCAAAGTCTTGAATTCGCTTACATTCTTGATGATTACTTTTATTAGGATAATAGTTGCGTGAGCATTAAATGAAAATTTTTGTAGGAAAGGAATTTATTGTTTTAGTTTATTACATGTTATGTTAGAATATATAACATCAATTATTATTATAAAATTCACACTTTTTAAAATAAACCAAAATAAATGGGGCAGGTGGTATCTTGGGCAACGAAAACCCATCCTATCGTGATCAAAAGGTCATCACAATAGGAATTGTGATGGAATTAACAGGTCTATCCAGCAGGCAAATCCACTATTATGAAACACGAAAGCTTATTTTTCCTGACAGGACTCCAAATGGGACGCGCAAGTATTCATTTGCGGATATTGAAAGACTCATAGAAATTGCGGAAAAAATAGAAGAAGGCGTACAAACACATGAAATTCGCAGAGATCTAGCGAAAAAGGAAAAGCATAAGATGATTATTGGTCAAATCAATTCTCATTTTAAAATGAAATGATAAGGTTTTTGCAGGAATAACACGCAGGATGGAGCAAGGCTAACAGGCCTGGCTCTTTTTTCTTATCAGAGTAAACTTAGATGAATGTTTCTTTTAAATTTTTAATCACTTCGCATTATCGCTATAATTAGATATAGCCAATAAATTATTAACAGAAATAAGAAGAGGAAAGGTGGATGTAAATGAAGTATAACTTTGATGAATTGGTTAATCGCAGGGGAACTTATTCAATTAAGTGGGATGGAGGAGAGTTAATTAAACAGATTGGTCTGACTGATCGCTATGATGAAGAGACCATCCCGTTGTTTACAGCAGATATGGATTTACCTGTACCCCAGCCGTTAGTAGATGCGTTACATAAGACAGTCGATCATAGGATTTTCGGTTATACCATTTTTCCAAAAGAATATTTTGAAGCCATTCAGCATTGGTTTAAAAAGAGACATGATTGGGAGTTCGCACAGGAAGAAATTAGCTTTAGCCCCGGAACGGTCCATGCCCTAAATGTTGCTGTCAAAGCATTAACCAACCCAGGGGATGGGATCATTATCCAACGACCAGTTTATCCGCCGTTTACTTCGGCGGTTGAAGCCAACGGACGAAAAGTTGTGAATAATGCCCTTAATGCGAATAGTGAAGGCTATTATCAAATTGATTTTGACGATTTTGAAGCGAAGGCAAAAGAAGAAACGACGAAAATGTTCATTTTATGTAATCCTCACAATCCAACTGGAAGAGTGTTTACCCAGGAGGAATTAAAAAGATTAGCCGATATTTGTGCGCAACATGATGTCCTCATCGTTGCGGATGAAATCCACGGCGATTTAATTCGCCGAAATCAGACCTTTACTCCAATCGCCAAAGCTTCCGAACATCGTGATCGGATTATTACTTTTACAGCGATTAATAAGACATTCAATGTCGCTGGACTTCATTGTACGAATGTGATTATCTCGAATCCAGAACTTCGCAATACATATAATAAGGTGATGGGGATGCACTTGCCCTCACCCTTTACCGTTTCTGCACTGATTGCCGTCTATAATGAAGGAGAAGATTGGTTAGAGCAACTGAAGGACTATATTGATGGGACAATGGAATGGGCAGTCCAATTCTTAGCGGAGAAAATGCCGAAAGTTAAAGTGAGGATCCCAGAGGGGACCTATATTATGTGGATGGATTTTAGCGGTTATGGGCTCTCGCCGGAAGAGATCCATGATCGGATCTACAATAAAGCGAATGTTCTTCTTGAAGATGGGAAGATGTTTGGCAAAGAAGGGGTACAGTGGCAAAGAATTTGTATCCCGTCACCAAGACCACTCATCCAGGAAGCGTTTGAAAGAATTGCAAGAGAATTCGAAGATGTCAATTAATGGGTGAAATATAGGCAAAACCGCATGGAACATTCCTTCCAAGCGGTTTTGTCTTGTGAAAAAAAATGAGGGCAAGTTATAGGATTTTTAATATTGAAATACAAATTAATAAGAAAAAGAAAAATAAATTTTTCTTTTAGTGAAGGCTTTCTTTAATAAAAGTATGTCTAGTAATCATTTTGTTAATACCCATCTCAATAATTTAAATAAATCATAAACATCAATATTATAGTAGTATGTTTATTGTTAAATTTTTTTGTATATTCATATAGTTTAATCCTTTTTTTCTGTTAACCATATGTGCTATATTAGATAAGTAAATTCACTATATTCAGCAAGTGGAGAACAATCTGATAATTAAGGGGAGAATGAAATGAAGAAATTAGGTCTATTAAGTTTGTTATTAATCCTTTCTATCTTTATCGCTGCTTGTGGAAGCAAAGAAACAGCAGGCGAGAAAGAAAAAGGTGGAAAAGTATATAAAGTTGGTGTGGATACCACTTATCCGCCATTTGAATTTAAAGAAGGTAACGAGTATAAGGGGATTGATATTGAGTTAATCAATGCAATTGCGAAAAACCAAGACTTTAAAATTGAACTTTCTCCAATGGATTTCGGTGGTATCATCCCAGCAATGCAAGCAAATCAGCTAGATGTGGCCATTGCAGGAATGAGTATTACGGATGATAGAAAAAAGGTAGTAGATTTCTCAACACCATATTTTGATGCTGGGTTAACAGTCGTTGTTAAAAAAGATAATTCAAGTATTCAATCAGTCAAAAATCTTAAAGGTAAAAAAGTAGCTGTTAAAAAAGGTACAACAGGTGCAAAATTTGCACAAGATAATGCTGCAAAATTAGGAATTACGGTTGTTCAATTTAATGATAGTCCTGCCATGTTCCAAGAGGTATCAAACGGAAATGCAGATGCACTTATTGAAGATTATCCTGTAATTTCTTATGCAATTGCCCAAAAAGACCTTGGATTAAAAATCGTGGGTGATCGTTTAAATGGAGATCAATATGGAATTGCTGTTCTAAAAGGACAAAACCAAGATCTTTTGAAAAAAATTAACAAAGGTTTTGAAGAGTTAAAGAAAGATGGAACGTATGATAAAATTATCAAAACTTACCTAGGTGAATAGAGAATATGTGATGATTAGGCGCGCTTAATGCGCGCTTTCTTTTTTGAAAGGGGATGAACAAGATGGATATTATTTCTGCAGCATTGCCCATGTTATTAAAAGGGCTTCAAGTAACCCTGTATATATTTGTAATTGCCATTATTCTAGGTTTTTTAATTGGTTTAGTAATAGCGTTATTGCGATTAGCACCAATCAAGTTCTTAAACTGGATTGCTAAGGTTTATGTTGATGCCATTCGTGGAACACCATTTATTGTACAATTGTTTTTTATCTATTTCGGTGTAAACTCTCTCCAATTGGTTTCCTTAAACAGCACAACCGCTGGGATCATCACTGTTGCCATTAATGCGGGGGCATATTTTGCTGAGATTATCAGAGCGGGAATTCAATCGATTGATAAAGGACAGACTGAAGCAGCGAGGTCGATTGGTTTTACAGGCGCACAAACCATGCGATATGTGGTGCTTCCACAGGCCTTTAGAAGAATGCTTCCTACGATTACAAACCAATCAATTATAAGTTTAAAGGATACGTCTCTATTATCTGTTATTGGGATTGCAGATTTAACTCAGCAAGGACAAATTCAAGCCTCTGCCACCTTCGAAGCATTTAAGATTTGGCTTGCTGTTGGGATCATTTACTTTATTATTATTTATTTATTAACACTGCTTGCTAATTTCATAGAAAGGAGGATTCAGATTAGATGAGCATGATCACTGTTAAAAACCTAAGAAAATCGTTTGGTAAGGTAGAGGTATTAAAAGATATCAATGCAGAAATAAAAGAAAAAGAGGTAGTTTGCGTTATTGGTCCTTCTGGCTCAGGAAAGAGTACGTTCCTTCGCTGTTTAAATCGCCTTGAAGAAATTTCAGGTGGAGAGGTAGTCATTAACGGACAGGATATAACAGACCCAAAAATCAATATAAACAAAGTTAGACAAGAAGTAGGAATGGTGTTTCAGCAATTTAATCTATTTCCTCATAAAACTGTATTAGAGAACATCACCATGGGACCTATTAAAATTCACGCGATTGATAAAGCAGCAGCTGAAAAATTGGCATTTGAGCTATTAGACAAAGTAGGTCTAAGAGAAAAAGCGAATAGCTTTCCTGGAGAACTATCTGGGGGGCAAAAGCAGCGGGTTGCCATTGCCAGGGCACTAGCCATGAATCCAAAAATTATGCTATTTGACGAGCCGACATCTGCACTTGATCCTGAAATGGTTGGTGATGTTTTAGAAGTTATGAAACAGCTTGCTATAGAAGGTATGACAATGGTTGTGGTTACCCATGAAATGGGTTTTGCCAGGGAAGTCGGCGATCGGGTCATCTTCATGGACGGAGGTTACATTGTTGAAGAAAATAAACCGAATGAGTTATTCAGTAACCCTAAGCACGAACGAACTCAAGCGTTCTTAAGCAAGGTACTTTAAACTACAACATGGTTTCCTACTTGAATAAGGAAAACATGTTTGCAAATTACCTGTTAATACATTTTTTTATTTGAGACGTAGCATATAAGCCATTAAATACTAGAGTATGAATGAATCTAGTATTTGATGGCTTATTTTTATTTACTATATTAGTGGTCCTTGTTGGAGAGGATACCTGTGATGTTGGAAAAATACCTTCGATTTATATATTCCTATTTCGTTTTACTCCTAGATAACTCCATTGAATTAAAACCCATCGCTTTTGATATTCATTTTGTACAGAAAATTAAACAGCTATGTTGTTTAATAAAAGTTAGGATGGACAACCTATAAAAGTTATTTTTTTATTTTGCAACGGAGAGCAAGTTAGTTAGTTTTTAACTTTACAACTGTAATATCATTAGGAGTGAGTTAAGTGATAAGAGATAAAAGTGCTTACTTTCATTTACTACTTTTTTTGTTTGTTATTGCCGTTTTTGGCTGGTCAATCTATAAGCCAGCAGGATATTTAATATGGGCGATGGAAGTAGTTCCTGCCATTGTGATGTGTATGATTGTACTTATTACCTATAATAAGTTTCGTCTTACTTCGCTAGCCTATATCATAATTGCCATTCTTTCGATTCTTACCTTCATTGGTGGTCATTATACTTACTCAAAGGTTCCACTTTTTACTTGGATAAAAGATTATTTTGAATTAAACCGAAACCACTATGACCGCTTTGGGCATTTCTTAAAAGGATTGTTTGCCATTGTAATAAGAGAAATATTAATCCGAAAAAGAGTGACTAAAAAAGGTCCTTGGTTAATATCTATGATATTAAGTTTTTCACTCGCAATTGGAGCTATGTATGAAATTATCGAATGGTTATCGACTAAATTAACAAAGAACAGAAAGACTTCCACTGAGTTTTTAGGAGCACAAGGTGATATTTGGGACGCACAGTGGGATATGTTATTAACCTTTATTGGTTCTATCCTCGCGTTACTCATCTTATCAAAAGTACATAACAGGCTATTAGAAAAAATGAAGGATTGAAATACAAAAAAGAAAGTGGGATTTTTGTAGTGCGTGTCACTAGTTATTTAAGCCAATTTTTTATTTTGTAGACGTAACACATTTGTAATGGTAAGGTTTTCCTGTGGAGGAAAGTATTTTTAGCAATAAATTGGGGAAACAGGGAGGACTTACACTTCCTATTCAATTCTCATTGAGAGGAGGAAGCACCTACATGAAATTTTCACAAGATACTATTATTGATGTAAAAGGACTTGTAAAGAACTATGGATCATTTAAAGCGGTGAGTGGTATCCATTTTCAAGTCCGAAAAGGTGAGATATTCGGTCTCTTGGGTCCTAATGGCGCAGGGAAAACAACTACGCTTGAAATGCTGGTAGGCCTGCGTAAACCAGATGAAGGAACAGCCATAATTGGTTCACACGATATTTTACGTGAGCTTTCGAAAGTAAAGGAAATCATCGGGGTACAGTTACAATCAACTTCGCTTTTTGAACTGCTGACGGTTGAGGAAATTCTGCAAATGTACGCAAGCTTTTATCCATCACATATTTCTATTTCTCAACTCATAGAAGATGTGTTGCTTACTGAGAAAAGCAAAAGCCGAATAAAAGGTCTTTCAGGTGGTCAAAAGCAGCGTTTAGCGATTGCTCTAGCGTTGGTTCACGATCCACAAGTTGTTTTCTTGGATGAACCGACCACGGGTTTAGATCCTCAAGCTAGACGATCATTATGGGATATTGTTCTTCAATTGAAAAATAAAGGCAAAACAATCGTGTTAACCACTCATTACATGGATGAGGCACACAATCTATGCGATCGGATTGCCATCATGGATCAAGGGGAACTGATTGCTTTGGACGCCCCTACTCAATTAGTGAAAAATCTCCAGTCAGATAGCGCCTTAGAGTTTAGAGTCTTAGAAGAAGTAGACTTCATTGATTTCTCTAGTATTGACGGTGTTAAGAAAGTTGGAAATCAAACAGATATCCATGTACTTTATACGGATCATTTACAGAACACATTGACAAGCTTAATCCAATTTGCAGCTGATAACAATCTGCAAATAATGGATCTGCAAACAAGGACAGCGACACTAGAAGATGTATTTATTCACATGACGGGAAGGAGATTAAGAGAAGCATGAAAGCTTACTGGCAGTTAACTCTTGCACAGCTGCGCATTTTTCTACGGAATCGCCAGGTGCTGATGTGGACTTTGATCTTCCCGATCCTCCTCATGACCATGCTAGGTCTATTTTTAGGTAAAGGAAATGGACTATCCCTGTCAATCGGACTGATTGATGAAGATCACACAACGTTTTCAAGCGAGTTTGTAAAATCTCTTAAAAAAAATGAAGCAATTCATCTAGAGATGAGAAAAGATGAAGAGTCTGCACAAGCCAGTTTGAAAAATGGTGATTTACAACTTGTCGTCCTCATTCCTAAAGGCTATGAATCTAGTTTGAAAAATAGTGGATCACAAGTAAAGCCATTCAACATCCCGGTTTATTATAATGATACGAATTTTGCTGTTTCACAGGTAGGCTTAGCTCTTGTGAATGGAGTAATCGATGAAATTAGTAAACGTATTGTTTCTTATCAGCCAGTCGTTGTGATGGATTCGCACGGAATACAAGCTCTTCAATTGCAATATATTGATTTCTTGGTACCAGGTATTGTTGCTATGATGATTATGAGTAATAACATGAATGGGGTAGCTGGTCAAATTGCAGCATGGAGAGAGCGTGGGATTTTACGCAGGATGCAGGGGACTACCCTCAAAGCCTCTACTTTCATAGCAGCACAAATTACAGCTAGGTTGGTAATGAATGGATTGCAAGCGCTGATAGTATTACTAGTTGCCCATCTCTTATTTGGCGTTGAAGTTCGCGGTTCTTGGTTTACCTTGATATGTTTTATCGTTCTTGGAACACTATCTTTTATGGCAATCGGGTTCATCATTGCGGGAATTGCAAAAACACCTGAAAGTGCTGCACCGATCGCAGGTGTGCTATCATTCCCAATGTTATTTTTAGGGGGAGTTTTCTTCCCAATAAAAAATATGCCGGAGTTCCTTCAACCTATCGTAAAGATCCTGCCGATTTCACATTTAAGCACGGCATTGCGAGAAATCATGAATGTTGGGGCAAGCTGGACGAGTTTGGGGATGGAAACAGCTATTTTAGGCGGTTGGCTAATTGCTGCATTTGTGATAGCTAGTTATACATTTAAATGGGAGTAAAAAAACATTATAGGAGGAAAAACAATGAATCAAAATTACCAGAATCACCGTAGATTTCACCCATTGTTTCATTATATCTTAACGCTATTATTATTAATTACATTGGTGGGTGCTATTTGGTTAATTATAAGAAACGGAATCAGTCTATCTGCCATCCTTTTTTTAGCCATCGTTATTATCTTGGCCATCATGTTTTTATTAATTAGACAGTATCCTTTAAAGGCACAGGACCGAGCGATACGAGCAGAAGAAAATCTTCGCCATTATGTTTTGACAGGAAAATTACTTGATACCAGACTTACAATGGGTCAAATTATAGCTCTTAGATTTGCTAGTGATGATGAGTTACCGGAACTAAGCGAAAAGGCAGTTTCACAAAATTTAAGCCCAGATGAAATTAAGAAACAGATTACTAATTGGAAAGCAGATTATTATAGAGTGTAATTTTAGCAAAAATCTATTCTCCAAATTGGATAGAGATTTTAATATTAATGTTAAAAGAAGTGTGATTTGGTGAAATTGATGTGCCACCCCGGGTTTCTGGATCATGAGATATTGAATGGTTCTTCCTATTCTGTTGATCGCGTGAAAGAGACGGACATTCTAACTTCTATTAAACTTCCAGAAGGGATTGTGTTGATGTAAAAGGTGGTTAAATGCCCGAAAACAGTTTTAGGGAAGGATTCGGGTAAGAAAGCGGCCTCTTAAATGCCCGAAAGCTGATATTGCATGGGGATACGGTAAGTAAGAGAGTTCTTTTAGTGGCCGAAACCCTGATTAATTAATGTAACGGTCTCTATGAGGTCGTTACATTTTCCACGTCTTCGGGCACTGTCAACCT
>NZ_JBALOS010000167.1:0-7792 GCF_036962765.1 Neobacillus drentensis | reverse complement strand
AACGTATTCAAGCCCCGTCGGCGGCAGTGGAAATTCCCGACTTTTTAAGTGCCTCACGTGAGGTGGCTGCCACAGCGGAATTTGTACTTGATGAGTTTCAAGCAACTGTGATTAATGAAGCTAGAAAGTCTGGTAATAACTTATATCAAATTAATGTATTTGTTGATGAACGATGTGTAATGAAATCGATACGCGCCTATCTTGTTTTTCAAGCAGCTGAAGAACTTGGTGAGCTAATTCAAACAAATCCTTCAGTTGAACAAATAGAAGAAGAGAATTTCGGTGATTCATTCACGTTGTTGATGTTATCTGAACGCAGTTCTGAAGAAGTACGTTCCAAATTGATGAATGTCTCTGAGATTCGAGAAGTTCTTGTCATTGAAATAACCAATCAAGAACCCCAAAATACTTTAACTCTACCTGAGGAAAAAGTAGAAAAAAGTGAACCAGCGCCCCGGACGCAGGAGAACGAGGATTCGAGCACGAGTAAGAAAAAACAGCGTTCCAAATCGATCAGAGTTGACATTGATAAATTAGACCATCTAATGAACCTATTTAGTGAATTAATTATTGATCGAGGCAGGCTGGATCAAATAGCAAGGAAGTCACACCTGACAGAACTGACAGAAACAGTTGAACATATGACGCGAATATCGACGGATCTCCAAGGCCTCATTTTAAATATGAGAATGGTCCAGGTTGAACAGGTATTTAATCGTTTCCCGAGGATGGTCCGTGACTTGGCGAAAGAGCTGAATAAGAAAGTGCAGTTAATTGTTGAAGGGGAAGAAACAGAATTAGACCGAACAGTCATTGATGAAATAGGAGATCCATTGGTTCACCTTCTAAGGAATGCCTTAGACCATGGGCTTGAAACAACTGAGGAAAGAATGGCGGCCAATAAACCAGAAGAAGGAAAAATTCAATTGAAGGCCTACCATAGCGGAAACCATGTATTTATTGAGGTTTCGGACGATGGAAAGGGTATTAATCGTGATAAGGTCTTGAATAAAGCAATTGAGCGAGGCGTGGTATCCGAACAAGAAGCAAAAATGCTAACCGATCAACAAGTTTACGCCTTGTTATTCTCATCAGGTTTTAGTACTGCAGATAAAATTTCCGATATTTCGGGGCGTGGAGTCGGCCTAGATGTTGTAAAAACCAAAATTGAATCCTTGGGTGGTTTAATTACGATTGATTCTTCACCAGGAAAAGGGTCCATATTTCATATCCAGCTGCCATTAACATTGTCGATTATTTATGCCATGTTAGTGAAGGTAGAAGAAGAGACCTTTGCTATTCCGTTCAATTCAATCGTTGAAATTACCACAGCCGCAGATAATGTTGTTTCAACACTTCAAGGCCAAGATGTCATTCAGTTCCGTGGACAGGTTGTTCCGTTAGTATATTTAAATGAAACCCTTCAAGTCCCAACAACTAATACAACATCCAATAAACGAGAACAGTTTATCGTAATTGTCCGTAAAGGGAATTTGACGAGAGGGATTGTGATCGACTCTGTTCTTGGGCAGCAAGAAATTGTCCTAAAATCAGTTGGAAAATATTTAACAAGCCTAAACTTTATTTCTGGTGCAACGATTTTAGGGAATGGTCAAGTAGCCCTAATCATAGATTCCAATCAGTTTTTTAATTAGAAAGGGTGAATGATGATGGGGAATATAAAGGTAATCGCTTTTACACTTGGAAATGAAGGATATGGTTTGAACATCGATCATGTCTTATCGATTGAACGACTCACCCATATTACCAGAGTACCAAATGTTCCAAAGTATGTGAAAGGTTTGATCAATCTTCGTGGGAATGTCATTCCAATTATTGACCTTCAAAGTAAGCTAGAGTTAGGTGATTGTCAATACACAGAATATTCACGACTTATCATTGTGAAGTATGAAGAAATTGAATTGGGTTTAATTGTTGAGAAGACGAGTAATGTCATTAATGTGGACACAGATGCCATTGAAACTGCTGCATCTAGTGGTGTAAACACGGACTTTTTTGAAGGAATCGCTAAATATGAAGGCCGTCTAATCATCCTTTTAAAAATTCAAGAATTGATTAAATCGGAGGCTGACGATACGGCCGTAGAGGACTAAGCCACAATGGTATAAAACCGTAATAGGAAGAGGGGATCGTATGGAAGATCAAATCATGTTTCAAGATTCAAAAGTACTTATTTTTAAATTGGGCCAGATCGAATATGGATTACATATCAGTCAAGTAGTATCTATTGAACGAATGCAGTCAATATCAATTACTCCTTATCCCAATCGACCGCCACATGTTTTAGGAGTTACTTCTATACGAAGTGTAGTAACACCAATTGTGGATATCCGTGCGGCTCTGACAGGAGAAACATTACTTCAGACAGATGTTACGAGAATCATTATTGTTAAGGTTTTTGATAAAGAGATTGGATTAGTCGTGGATGCCGCTACAGATGTGCTAGAGCTTCCTCCAGAATCGATTGATTACACGAATATTTTAGAAACCAAAGATGTTTCTTATTTAGTAGGTATTTCTAAATTCGAAAACAGGTTGGTCATCCTCTTAGATATTGAAAAGCTCCTGGATGACACAACGAATTTAGTTGAATTAAAGCAAATGGTAGATTCCTATATGAATAGTAAAGAGGCAGTGGAATCCTAAGGAGAGAGTTAGATCATGTCGAATAAAGAAAAGAGTCATGTTTCAGAATTAATGAAAAAATGCTTAAGACTGGCGAATAATGTATCAATGGGTGTTAAACTATGGGGTAGTTTTATCATTCTCTTACTATTTTTAGGATTAGTATCCTCTGTTTCATATTATAAAATTCACGATCTTAGTGATGATGTAACATACTTAGGAAACACTCAAGTAAAAGAGCTTGAAATAATCGATAAGATAAAAGACAGTGTAACCGATATTCGTTTAAACTTAACCAAGTATTCTTATGAACAGAGTAAAGAAGAACAGGATAAGATCGAAAACCTCGTAAACGAAGACATCAAAGAAGTAAGAAATAATATCAAAGAAATCAATAAAGTGGAAGCAACTTATAATGATAAAAAATTATTTTCAGAGTTCAACAAGAACTTTGAGGACTATGTTACGGTTATTCCATCATTCTTTAATAAAACAGGTGGCGACGATTATTACACTTCCCATGCACGATTAGGTGTTTTAGCCTATCATGGAGATACGACGATAAGTTACCTTGAAAAAGTGGCTCAAAATGCTCAAAAAAGTACCAGTAAAATTATTGATGACGCTGAGAAGAAATCTACTAATTCTCTTTTTCAAATCATTGCCATATCAGTGATTGCGATGTTTTTCAGTATCTTAATAGCCTTCCTTATTAATGGCCTTATCCGTCGTACGGTAACAAGAGTCATTAAAAATGCTGAAATCACCGTGAACTCAATAACTGAAATCAAGAAATCTATTGATAAATCAGCAATCAGTGCACATGAATTAGATGCTTCGATGAACAAAGGGAACGATTCCGTTAGCGAGCTAGTAGCATCCATTCAACAGGTGGCTGGAAACACAAATGTAACGGCCTTCGGGGTGGATGAAATCTCAGCTGCAGTTGAACAGATGAGCTCCTCTATTAATTTAGTAAAGGGAAGTGCAGACTATCTTGCATCTTCTGCAGAAGAAACTTCTTCAGCTATTCAAGAAATGATGGCCTCAATTGAACAAGTAGCAATAAACACAAATAATGTAACGGATAGCGTGGAAACATTCTCTGAATCGATTGAGGAAATGAGCCAATCGATTAAGGGAGTCAGTGAACATGCCGTTAGTTTGACAGATACGGCTGAACAAACGTCAGAAACAGTGGAGGAAATGATCGTTTCTATTAAACAGGTAGCCGCTAGTGCGCAAACGGTAAACCAACTAAGCAATGCCGTCAAAGATGACGCGTTTGAAGGAACGATCTCTTTAAATGAAACATTGAATGGGATGAAAGAAATTTCTAAAGTAATCGATCAAACCAGTATCATGATGGAAAACTTAGGGAAAAGTTCAGAAGAAATTGGCAGTATTGTAGCTGTTATTGATGATATCGCGGACCAAACGAACCTCTTGGCCCTTAACGCTGCGATTGAAGCTGCACGTGCAGGAGATCATGGGAAAGGTTTCGCGGTTGTTGCGGATGAAGTTCGTAAACTAGCGGAACGATCTGCACATGCCACAAAAGAAATTGCCAGCCTAATCAAAGGGATCCAAAGTGAAACGACTGTTGCTGTAGCCTCTATCAAAGATGGTGCGGAAAAAGTAAAAATAGGAAATGAACTTGCCGACAAAACGAACCAGGCGATTAGGAAAATTTCAGAAGGTATTGTACAGGTAACAGAGGAAATGAATCAAATCGCCAAGGCAACGGAAGAACAAACCAAGAATAGCGAGTTTATCACAAAAGCAGTCGAAAGTGTAACAAGTCAGGCTGTAGAAATGACTCATTCTACGAGAGAACAATCCATTACCGCTGAAGCCATCGTAAAAGGAATTATTAATACCAAAGATCAGATCCAACAAATCTCGATCGCAACATCGGAACAAGCAAAAGGCAGCCACGCGATTGTAGAAGCAGTTGAAAACGTCACAAACCAATCAAGCGCAGTGACCAATGCAACGAAAGAACAAGCATTATCTGCGGAAGAGATTGTTCGCAATATCAACAGCATCAAAGAGATGGTCCATCAAATGTTAATGGCATCAAATAACCAAGCAAGATATGGACAAGAAATTGCATTAGAGGTTGGGAATGTTCAAAAACAAACAGAAGAACTAAATGCTAGTATTGAAACCCAATCGAAAGAAGTAGAAGAAGTTGTTAGTGCGATTACGGATGTAAATAAACAGATTAAAAGATTGAAATAAACTCGTTTCATGAAAATGCCTTCGCAATTGCGGGGGCATTTTTTATGAATATTAATGAAATTCATGAAAAGTTGGGGTATAATTACAACGTATTTTGATTTATTTTGATATTTTTTTGAAGATAGATTTCGAAAAGATATAAGGGGAGAAGACACTTGAAAATACAGGATCCGGTTCGAATAAATATTGGTGATTCCCGTTTGCCGGCAAGCGATCGTTCTTCCATCCATACAGCATCCTTTCAAAAAATTATCAATACCTATTCCAAGGAACTTACCAAAGATCACCTTCAGCAAATCCTGCAAGAAGTTGATGAGCAGGGCCAGCGCTTAAGTGAAAATCCAACCTTTAGTGAACTGCGCAAATATAAGGATTTGGTTAAACGATTTATGGGTGAGGTTACAAAAAATGGAGTAGGCCTATATAAAACTGAAAGCTGGGACCCGTATGGAGGGAATAAAACCCTGAAAACCGTTCAGGTACTTGACCGTAAATTAATGGAATTGACTAATCATGTAATAAACCAGCAAAATGCCGGTCTGTCTATTTTAGATCGGATAGGTGAAATCAAAGGGTTATTGATTAATCTATATACTTGATATTAAGAAGGGAGCGCTACAGTGCAGTATTATTTAATTGAAGCACTTTTAATTGTGAGTATAATTGTTGTGCTGTATTTAGTCGTCAAAGTTTTTTCCCGGCAAACATCGGATGAACAGCAGGATCAACATCAAAAAATAATCGAGAACCAAGCAAAATTGAGTCGTGAAATACAAGAGTTAAAGGTGCTTATGAAGCACCATCAAACACTCATACATAGTGAGCGTGAACAATGGAAAACGGAGCTAAACACATTAAAAGCATCTGTTCCTGTTGAATCTAAAGCTAATTCCAGCGACAGTGGACAGAATTTATTTTTAAATGATCGATACAAGGAGATTTTTGAGCTTCTTGAAAAGGGTCTAACCGTGGATGAAATCGCTAAGCAACTCGGAAAAGGTACAGGAGAAGTATCTTTCATTCTTCAGCTAGCTAATCAAGCACGTACCTAAGAAAAGGGGTTTTTTCATGTTAAGAGGTTTGTATTCTGCCGCTTCGGGAATGTTTTCTTTGGAGCGCAGACAAGAAACACTTTCCAATAATCTCGCGAATGCACAAACACCAGGTTTTAAGAAAGATGATACTGTCATGCGCGCATTTCCAAAACTATTAATCGAACGTATTCAAGACTTTACTGAAAATATCCCTGGTACCTCAAATCTTCAAATTCCAGGTCAGGGAGTGAGAGTGGGGGAATTGACGAACGGTGTGTACGCTCAGGAGCGTATTCCAAGCTTCACGCAAGGGACTTTTGTCCAATCAGATCTCCCGTTGGATGTTGCGATCGAAGATCAAAATATTCCTTTACAGATGGTCAATGGCCGGACCGTAAAACCAGCTGCCTTCTTTGCTGTGGAGCTACCTGATGGAACAATTGGTTACACAAGGAATGGTAAATGGGATTTAGATGCAAACGGAAATTTAGTCACCTCTGAGGGTTATCGTGTCTTAGGGGCGGACCACAAGCCCATTCAAATCACTGGAAGTATCCAAAAAGAGGATTTGAATATTAACGCGGAGGGCCAGTTAATTGCTAAGACAAATGATCCGACGAAAACAACTAATCTGGGTCAGATCGGGATTGTCATTGTCCAAAATCCCTATGACCTTACTCGGCAGGGCAACAACGTATACAAGTCTGAAAATCCCTTGCCGTTTATGCAGGATAATGGCGGTGCTAATCCAGGTGTATCTCTTCACCAGGGGTTCATTGAGCAGTCAAACGTAGACCTTGGCCAAACCATGACTGATATGATGACGACGGTGCGTGCTTATGAAGCCAATCAAAAAGTAATAGGTGCTTATAATCAATCTTTAGAACAACTATATTCGGTTGGAAAAATGAACGGATAGCCCATTCAGAATAGGAGAACAGACCATTGAATACGTCACTTTATATTTCTGCCGGTGCTTTGCAGGCGTACCAACAAAAAATAGATACATCTGCAAACAATATCGCCAATGTGAATACAACAGGTTTTAAGCGGAAGGATCAAAGTTTTTCAGAAATCTTTGCCTCGCAACTTAACAATCAGGTACGTTCTGATCAAGAAGTCGGCCGTCTCACTCCAAATGGGCTCCGGGTCGGGTATGGAACACGGACGGGCCTAACACAGCTCGTTATGGAACAAGGCCAAGCAACTCAAACAGGAAATCCTTTAGATTTAATGATACAAGGTAAGGGATTCTTTCAAGTCGGGTATCCTTCCGCAACAGCTGGAGCCCCTGATGAAGTGAAGTACACTCGTGATGGTAATTTTCATATTAGTCCGAATCCTACCAAACAAGGAAGCTATCATTTAGTTAACGCAAATGGCGGCTACTTACTCGATCAAAACGGCCAGCCAATTGAATTGGATGATCTATATGAAGTAAGTATTGAATCTAACGGGCAAATCCATTTGAAAAATAAAGATGGTAAAGGCACTTCATTTTTATCATCTCAGCAAGTAGCGATTGTTGATATTCAAAACCCGCATATTCTTAAGAATGCAGGTGGGAATGAATACGAAATTGATACAACGGTGTTACCAAATGGAGCGAATGCTGCTGATTATGTGAATGTAATGAATCCTGACGATGTGCAGATGTTATCTGGTTATCTAGAAGGATCGAATGTGGATTTAACGAAAGAAATGACCGATCTTATGACCTCGCAGAGGAGCTTTCAAATGAATTCGCGAGCAGTATCATACGCAGATCAGATGATTGGAATTGCGAATGGCATTTTAAGATGATTTTATTGAGTCGTTTTTTAGCGTCTCTTTTTTTGCATAGTAGATTTCAAAAAAATACTTAACTT
>NZ_JBALOS010000166.1:0-15428 GCF_036962765.1 Neobacillus drentensis | reverse complement strand
GTTTATTTGCTGTGAAAAATGAATTTGAAAGATCTGCAACAAAGGAACTGATTGGAGAGTGGCTAATAAAAAGCAATGCTTTCAGAAAAGTTCTTAATGATTTGATAGCTGATAAGAAAATGGAAAACGTTAAAACGGAGGAAAATATAATAGGAACAATAAGGTTCCTGGAGAAATTACTTGAAATCACAACAGAAGACATTTTAAGTGCTCGTGTTGAGAGATCTCACTAGTTTCCGAAATAACCATTAAAATGATAGAAAATTTTTTTGGAGTATGTTTTTTAGAAAAGTTAAATAGGGAATCTCAAACGGTATGAATTCCCTATTTAACTTCTGCTTCTATTTTTGTAATGCATCTTCCTATCAGGAAAATATGTTTAACTTTTCCAATCATATAAGATTCCCTAATAAACATGAGTAAGAAAACGATAATATATTTATCTTGCCTGGAACATTTAACAAATTTTATTAATGTAAATGGTAATCCTAATCTGTAATAACTAGGAGGGATAATAAAATGGAACAAGTTAATCACCATACTAAAATTAATGCATCAGAAAATGCTGTCATTTGGTCACAATATGTTAATGACAGTTTGTCACGATGTATTCTTCGCTATATGTTACATGATGTAAAGGATGAAGATATTCGCGATTTACTGGAATTTGCCTTAGAATTATCAGAAACTCATTTAGAAAAAACGAAGCAATTCTTATCCTTAGAAAATCTTCCAATTCCAATAGGCTTTACAGACGAAGATGTCACAGTAGACGCTCCTAGTTTATTTACTGATACATTTAAGATTGTTTATTTACATATTATGACAATTCACGGTTTGACGAGATATGCTGGTGCCACTAGTGTTTGTATACGAGAGGATGTAAGAAAATACTTTATTGAATGTACTTCGCAAACATTGGAACTATATGATAGGGTAACTAGTGTTTCCTTAAATAAGGGAATTATTAACAAACCTCCTACTTTAAACAATCAACAAAAGATTGATTTTGTTAGGAAGCAAAATTATTTAACTGGTTGGTTCGGGAAACGTAGACCTATTAACGCAATTGAAATCAGTGGTGTGCATCTTAATATGCAGAAAACAATGGTGAAAATGGTATTGGAGTTAGGATTCAGTCAAGTTTGTCAATCTAAAGAGGTACGAGATTATATGGACCGTGCTCGTAAGCTTTGTATTAAACACTTTGATATTCTAAGTTCAATGTTAAAAGAGGAGAATCTTCATGTTCCAAAGTTATTTGAAACAGAAGTAACAGATTCAACAGTTCCACCCTTTTCAGATAAACTTATGCTATTTCATATAGCGACACTGCTTTCTGCAGCAATTGCTTATTATAGTGAGGCATTATCAATGGGACAAAGAAGAGACTTAACGGCAGATTACGCACGAATGAATACCGAAATTGCCTTAATTGCTGAAGATGGTATAAATCTATTAATAGAAAAGGGATGGATGGAACAACCTCCCTCTGCCACTGATCACGAAAGTTTGGCAAAGAATTAGATCAATGATAATTATGCTTTATGAAAAAGAAAGGACCTAGTTATGATGGGTGTCAAAATGGTTGATAAAAAAATAGTCGGTGAAAAAGCAGCAGAGTTTGTTAAAGATGGCATGGTTGTGGGGCTTGGTACGGGTTCGACAGTTTTTTATACCATACAAAAGCTTGGTCAGCTAGTGAAGGAAGGCCTTTCCATTAAAGGTATTCCAACTTCTGTTCAAACGGAAGAATTGGCTAAAGAATTAGGCATTCCACTTACAAGCTTTAGTGAAATAGAAAGTATAGATATTGCTATTGATGGAGCAGATGAAGTCAATTCAGAATTAGAACTGATCAAAGGTGGTGGCGGCGCACTTTTAAGAGAGAAAATCATAGCGAGAGCAGCTAAAATATTTATTGTTGTAGCAGATTCATCTAAAAGGGTAGAGAAATTAGGTGCGTTTCGATTGCCTGTAGAAGTTTTTACGTTCGGTTATGAAATGACGGAAAAACATATTAGAGCCATTGGTTTAGTCCCGGAAATTCGATTAAACGGTGAAACTCCGTTTATTACTGATAATGGGAACTATATTTTTGACTGCCAAATTCCTGAGCACGTTCAGCCTGAAATGTTAGAACGAATGCTTAACATGATACCGGGAGTCGTTGAAAATGGGTTGTTTGTTGGAATGACTGACTTGGTGATCACTTTAGATCAAGAAAAAAATGTTGTCATGTTAAGAAGGTAAGAACATAAGAGAGAGACTTTATGTCCCTCTCTTATGTTTTTATATCTTTACAATGATTCTACCTCTTGCTTGTCCTTTTAAAATAGTAGGCAAGTTTTCAGGTAATTCTTCAAGTGTAATTTCTTTCTGTATAATTTCAGAAAGAGTAGAAGGTTTTAAATCGGTTGCCATGCGATTCCATAGTTCTTGCCGAACATCCATTGGACAATAAACAGAATCAATACCGAGAAGGTTTATGCCACGTAAAATAAACGGAAACACGGAGGTAGGAACGCTTCCTCCACCAGTTAAACCACTGACCGCAACTGAACCATTATAGTGGATTTTACTTAAAATGGAAGCAAGTGTCTCTCCTCCGACTGGATCAACCGCTGCAGCCCAATTTTGTTTATCAAGAGTTTTTATTTTACCATTAAAGACATCTTCACGAGAGATAATCTCTTTTGCACCGAGCTTATGTAAAAAAGTATGCTCAGAATTTTTACCCGTACTAGCGACAACTTCGTATCCTCTTTTTGAAAGCATGGAAACAGCTAAACTTCCTACCCCACCAGTAGCTCCAGTGACAAGGACTTTGCCCTTTTCTGGCGATAAACCGTTATCTTCTAACCTTTGAATGGAGAGGGCTGCAGTAATACCTGCTGTCCCCAAAATCATTGATTCTTTCAACGTTAAATTTTTTGGTAATTGGACAATCCAATCACCAGGAATTCGGGCAAATTCACTATAACCACCATAATGGGATACCCCAATTTCATAGCTTGTTGCAATGACTTCGTCCCCTTCACGGAAACGTGGGTCTTGAGAGGATACGACTACCCCTGCTAAATCAATACCTGGAATAAAGGGATAGGTTGTAACGATTTTCCCATTCGGAATACTTGCTAAACCATCTTTATAGTTTATAGCAGAATAAACAACTTTGATTAAAACATCACCTTGAGGTAACTCATTTAAGGTAATATTTTTGACTTGAACAGAAAAATCGTTTTCATTTTTATCTACCATCAATGCTTTAAATTGTTCCATCATTCTTTAACTCCTTTCTTGAACTGCAGAATAGAATTATATTTTCATTGCTAATATATAATGTATGGAAGGATATTACAAGTACAGACTTTTATTTTATATAGTGAAAAAAGTATACTGTGGAGTATAATAAATATGGAGGTGATGTGAAATGTCGCGAATGCAGGATAAGATGTTTAATTGTGAAAAAGAATTAACTCTTTCCGTTATCGGTGGTAAATGGAAGATGCTTATACTATGGCATCTAGGAAAAGAGGGAACGAAGCGATTTGGTGAACTGAAAGCTCTTATGCCAGGGATCACGCAGAGAATGCTAGTTAATCAATTGCGAGAACTGGAAGAAGACTTGATTGTAAAACGCGAAGTCTATCCCGTGGTTCCTCCAAAAGTAGAATACTCCCTTACTGAACAAGGAAGAAGCTTGATGCCGATTCTCGATGCTATGTATAACTGGGGAAAAGATTATATGGAAACTGCTGGGTTGAATCCTTTAGTAAGACAAGAGTCGATTAGGTAAATTTTAACTGGTAATCTAAGGTTGACTCCGGCCAAGGGGGTCAACCTCTTTTCATGATAATTTAATAATTATTTTTAGTATTTTGTAATGCCTCAAAATAAAGCTGATAATTAACTTTTATTTTCATTTTTCCCCAAGCGGCTAACCATACCTTTTCACTGATGGGTTTGGAAAAGGGGCTAAGGGTGTGTGCCCCGATTTGAAGAGGATCCACCTTCAGCTCTTGCATTTTTTTTATGAGGTCCGTAGTTTTCATTTCTAATTCAGTTTCAATTTCCTTCTGAAGCTGCATCAGTTCATTTCCGTTTAGGATATTTTTATTACCTTGATATTCCTCAATTCTTCCATTTAGTTTAACGTTTATTGTAACTAGGGAAAGATTTTTATCTAAATCCACATTTACTCTTGAGCGTAGACGTCCAATAACCACATCTAATTTGGGTATTGGAAAAAACTTCAAATAGTGATCATTGTCAAGAAGTTGAAATATTTGATCTTCGGTACTTGTGACCGTTTCTATTAATTTATCATTGCTAAAAAAAGCAGTCCCCTCGTAAGTAAAGTTATCTTTCGCTACTGTGAAAACAGGAAGAACGGGATCTGAAAATGGTGAAAACAGCTTATTTTTATATTCATGCAAATTGACAATGGTCATTTCACCTTGTTTTTTCCTCTCATAGTGTTTTAGCATCCGATACAGGTAATAATCAAGGTTTTCTTGCTTCTTTGCTTGTCTGTTAATATATTCGTCAAAATTACCTTTAACGATTACTAAATACATTCGTTGCGAAATATCATAGTCTGTCAATAGCGTGTTAATCAACTGAATAATCCCTTGTTTCGCTAGTTCCTCATGAATTAAAAACAAACGGAGTTGTCCAACCTTCAATTCACGATAATATCTTAAATTAAAGTCTTTTCCTCCCTGTTTAAGGAGATCAACTTCTAGTGTTAATAAGCTTTTTGGCTCATTTACTAATGGAGGGACTAATGTACTCATTTTTATTTTTCCTTTTTCGCCTTTACTAATTGACCAAAAAGTGACAGGGGCAATATCTTCAATTGTATTGTTCTCAACAAATGGGGCACATCCTGGAATCATGACTAATGAAACAAAGATTCCCCAAACTAAAAGCATTTTCTTTCGTCTCATGCTTTTACACGCCCTTTTAGCTTTGTCAATAGGAGCAAGAATGTTGGGACGATAAAGTAAGTTATTCCACTTAACCAAATTTGAATATTCAGGAGAATATTCTGTTCCGTTTCAATGGACCAAATCCAATTATTCACAATTACAAAGCAGAGAAATAACATAATACAAGTGACAGCAAAACCCATACGTGAAGGTTGGGTACTTGTTTTTTTTAGGATGATTCTTGTAGCCCCATATATACATAACAAGAAAATTGATATAGCAAACACCAATAAAAACATATGTAGAGAAATCAGGATAATATCCAGTCGTTCAAACAAGGGAGATTGTAAGTATCGAATCATATGAATAATAGGGTATTTACTTTTACTTAAATAATTTGAACCGAAAAAGAATAAACTCGCAATAAACAATAGCAAATACTCTGAAGTAGAAAGAGCATTCGCATAGGTTAAATATTTACTCATTTTTTGTTGTGGTTTGATCCAAGGAATTAAACAGATTAAATACTCTGGTCCTGAATATGAAGACCAAATGAGTAACAATCCTTTCCATGAATCAGTTGTCCAATTTGTTGGTATCAAGGGATACAAATCATGTAATGCAGCGATTGGTGGAATAAAAAAGGGAAAATATAAAAAAATTATCCAAAAAACACATAAAAAAACAATTACCACAAACCGTATGGTATTTTTCATTCCTAGTGAAGCAACATAGGAGCTCGTAAGAAGAATGAAAAAAATAATCCAATTTGAATTCATTGATGGGAAAATAAAATCATGAATGACTTCCAAGTATCCGAGTGTGATCACCGTTATTTTGATTAGTATCAATATTAGGCCTATAAAAGTCAAAAGCCTTACCATTCGAACACCAAAAAGCTCTACAAAACCTTGATATCCCTTTTTAGCATAATTTGATTCTAGCCATTTGCATAACAGCCTTAAATTGAGTTGGGAAAAGATTGCCATTGCAACAATGCCCCAAATCATAAACGGGTGTAATAAGTAGGTAGGCATTAAAAAAAATAGGTAAAGCATTTGGAAACGGTTGACGATGAAAAAGGCATAGATTCCGTCAAATTTAGATGATTTATCAAATAAGGAAAATGTGGTCAACTTTGAATCACATCCTTCGTTTGTATCTCCATTTCTGTAAAGGGTGTAAATGATCCGGACGGGATTTCATGTTTATTAAAGGCCCTCTAATAAAGAGATCGATCCAGTCCTTCCAGTAAAATGGAGCGATTGGTGAAAAATAGGGTTGTTTTAAGGAAGTAAGACCATTTAGATGTGCCAAAATGGCAACAGCTCCCATGGCAATGCCAAAAACACCAAAAAAGGATGAAAGGAGAAGAAAACCAAATTGAATGAGTGTATTTGCCTTCGTCATCAAATAGTTTGGTACTAAAAATGAGGAGATGGTTGAAATACAAACTATTACAATTAATACTTTGCTCGCAAAACCCGCTTGAACCGCTGCTTGACCGATAACTATACCACCAATCACCCCTAAGGTTTGACTTGATTTGGTCGGCATCCGTAAACTCGCTTCTTTTATGATTTCAAGAATAGTTAACATCACTATTGCTTCCCAAAATGGTGTAAAAGGTAGTTTACTTCTAGATTCCACTATAACAAATAGTATTTGTAAGGGAATCATTTGATAATGGTGGGTTGTTAGTGCAACATAAAATGGTATCAGTGTGACGGACAGAAAAAAGCTTAAATATCGAATAAGTCTTAAAAAACTTGCAACCGGCCAACGATTAATATAATCCTCAGGTGATTGGAAAAGGTGAAAAAAGGTGATTGGTGCAATTAATACAAAAGGTGTGTTCTCTACCAAGATAGTTAATTTACCGAGCCCTAAGGAATAAGCACAAACATCTGGGCGGTCAGTTTGTTGGAATTGTGGAAAAATACTGTGATGATGTTCCTCCATAAATGCCGCTACCTGGGATGAATCGAAAAATAAATCAAAGTTAATTTCAGAGATTTTCTTTCTTGCTATTGATATATATTCAGGATTGGTCAACCCGTCTATGTACATTAGGACAACCGTTGTTTCACTTAATGAACCTACTTTATATTTCTCTGTTTTTAATTCAGTAATAGGAAGTCTTCTGCGTATGAGGGTGATATTTGGTTCTAATTGTTCAGTGAAACTATCTTTTGCACCGTATAAAATTGTTTCTGTTTCAGAGGTTTCAATCCCCCTACTTAATTCGTTAGGAAGAGGAATGACCAACCATTGTTCTTGGATACAATCATTCAGAAGTACAGCACCGGTGAGGAGTAATTTCTGTGCCTCTTCAAGTAATTGGATCTTCATTACTTTAGGTGTGGCTATGCTTTCGTAAATCATGGCATGTGGACATTGGATAACAGGTTCTATTATCGATTCATTCAAACGATCCTGGTCAATTAAGGTTCTTAAATAGATTAAGACAACTTTTTGATCGTTAAGTGTAGTGCGTTCGATTATCTCTACATCGTCCATATTGTCTAAAACCTGTTTTAGAGAGTCTAGTGATATCTTCCTTTGCACAGGTTGTTGTGTGTCACTACTATCATTAGCAATGCTTTTACCCTTTTTCCAAAACATAAATATCCCCCACTGATATAAGCTGCCATTTGTTCACTTTAGAAAAAGTGTAATGGTAATTCTTCCTTTTAGTATGAAAAAGAAAAGATTATTTTATCCTAATAAAATAAGGTAGGGGAAACTATATTAATTTTACAGTATAGTTTTTTACACTATGTAATGAAAAAGTGCGTACTTGTTCAAATTTTTCATTTCGCTAATAATAGGATTAAATGATTATTACAAATAGAAAGAAGGGGATTGTATGCAAATGAGAGTATCAGCCGTTCAGTATTATCTTCATACCATTAGCTCTTTTAAAGAGTTTGCAGACCAGGTGGAGCATTATATAAAAACAGCAGAAGAATTCGAATCCGATTTTATCATCTTCCCTGAATTTTTCACTACTCAACTTATGTCCATTGGCAACGATAAAGGGGAAGCATTAACCATCCAAGAACTACCTGATTATACCGATCAGTACCGGTCGTTATTTATCGAACTTGCCAAACAATATAAGATGCACATTATAGGTGGAACACATGTGATCCGTAAGGGGGATCGCCTTTATAACGTTGCTCATATGTTTTACCCGGATGGAAGAGTGGTGGAACAAGCGAAACTTCATATAACTCCAACAGAGGTACATGAGTGGAATATGAGTCCCGGAGACGGTCTGGAAGTTTTCGAGACTGAAAAAGGGAAAATCGCTATGTTAACGTGCTATGACATTGAATTTCCGGAAATCGTTCGTATGGCAAAGGCGAAAGGAGCAGATGTCATTTTCTGTCCATCATGTACAGACGATCGCCACGGCTTTCACCGTGTTCGTTACACAAGTCATGCAAGAGCCATCGAAAATCAAGTCTATGTTGTCACAACTGGTACGGTCGGTGCGCTGCCAACCGTTGATTTCATGCGTGCCAATTTTGGCCAGGCAGTTGTCATCACACCAAATGACATTCCATTCCCGCCAAAAGGGATTTTGGTAGAAGGTGAGATTAATCAGGATATGATCGTTACAGCTGACTTGAATTTAGAGCTATTATATCAGGTTCGTGAAAAGGGTTCTGTTACCACTTGGCGTGATCGACGTACAGATCTTTACCCTGATTGGGAAACAAAATAAGTTGATTTATACAATGAAATGGGGGAAGCCTCATGTATCGAAAAGAATTTTTCGTTTTCGACCAAGACAAACCTGTTCCAGTTGTCATCCGAAATTATGAAAAGAAGGACTTTCCTGACTTAATTCGTATTCAACAGGAAAGCTTTCCTCCTCCATTTCCATCTGAATTATGGTGGAATGAAGAGCAACTAAATAATCATGTGACTCTTTTTCCACAGGGAGCTTTATGTATCGAAGTGGATGGTGAAATAGCTGGGTCTATGACTGGACTTCTTGTCGAATTTGATCCTCAACATCCAGAACATTCCTGGGAAGAAATAACGGATAATGGTTATATCCGGAACCAAAACCCTAATGGGAATACCTTATACGTTGTAGATATAGGTGTCCGTCCAGCTTTTCGAAAATTGGGATTAGGCAAGTGGCTGATGTTTTCTATGTATGATGTGGTTGTTCATTTGGGGTTGGAAAGACTGCTTGGTGGAGGTAGAATGCCAGGGTATCACAGACATGCAAATGAAATGACACCAGAACAATATATTGATGCCGTGGTAAAAGGAGAGTTGAAGGATCCAGTTATTACTTTTCTCCTCCGTTGCGGCCGTACCCCTGTAAGGGTAGTAGCAAACTATTTAGAAGATGAAGAATCCTATAATTATGGGACTCTAATGGAATGGAAAAATCCGTTTTCCCATTCAAAATAAAGAAAAGGGGATGATCCAATGGAATATAGTAGAATAACCAATATCACCGATCCGTTATTTAAACAAATGCATCAATTAATGCAAGATGTGTTCCCCCCAGAAGAAGTACTAGAATATGATCTTTGGAAAGAACCGTTAGAAGATCCAGGTATCTGTGTTTTTGTCGCTGTTCATGAAGGAATAGTAGTGGGCGCAACTGAGTACCGTTATTATGAAGATTTTAATGTAGCAATGACGGATTTTACAATTATTGGCCAAGCAGGCTTGGGCATCGGTCCATTTTTAGCGAATAAAAGACTAGAAGACTTGAATGAATTAGCAGCAGCGAATGGGAAGAAACTAATGGGTATGTTTGCTGAAATCTATGATCCATATCGTGTAGAGCATTATGAATTTGGCGGTGTTAAGCCGATGGATCCTTATGTTCGTCGTGAAGTGCTGGCACACCTTGGATACAAACGTCTGGATTTTCCATATGTTCACCCGTCCTGGAACAATGATGGAGAAGCTGTAACTGGTCTAGACCTATGTTTCCTCCCAATGGATGGAGAAAGGAATGAACTGCAAACAGACTTAATAGTGAAATTTTTGAAACGCTATTATACCGTCTTATCAAATAAACCAGAGACTTGGTATTCAATGATTGAAAACTTAGAAGCAAAAGAAAAAGTGGCATTATTATATTTTTAATGATTGAAAAAGCTTGCTGATTAAGTCGAAGTTTAGACTAAAGTCGGCAAGCTTTTTTTGTAAAAAGAGAGAAATATGAAAAAAGTTCATTTTTTTTCCAAAAATGTGAACAAAAAACCAGTTTTGTCACGTCTAATTCCTTTAGAGGGTTCGTTATCTATATCGGACAATATAAAAAGTGAGAGAGGTAAAAAATGAAAAAATATTTGGATCTGCCCCTTAGGATCGTTCTTATGATTTCAGGAATCCTTTTTGTTTTTGCACTACCTACATTAATTGGGATAGGGAAAACACTAACGATTAACTTTAAGCCGTTTTGGAAATTTATTGAGATTAGTATTCAAAAATTGACTCAAATTAATGATCCTCAATTCATGGGCTTATTTGAACAAATGAATATGGCTGAAAGCTATCGGTATTCGATGACCATTGTATTTGCATCCTTAATGGTGGTTATTGTTGTTGGTATGCTGGGAGCGTTAATGGTGCAAATGGCACCCAAAAAAATAGGGAAACTGTTCAGGAAAGTGACGGATTTTTTTGAGTCCGTTCCGGATTTACTTGTTATTTTTCTCTTTATGTTTTTCGTGATCACACTCTATAAAACAACTGGACTGAAATTTTTGCAGCTATATAGCATCTTTGGTCACAAGCCCTATTTTGTGCCTATTGTAACCATCTCTTTCCTCCCAACCCTGTTTTTTATGCAATTTCTATTTAAGGCTCTAGAGGGGGAAGAGTCTAGGGACTATGTTTTATACCTCAAGGCTAAAGGAATTAGGAAAAGTAGAATTTTTATTGTACATATGATTCGTAACATCTTTCCACTATTAATCATTCAGCTGAGAACAAGTATTTGGATTATTCTCTCCAATCTTTATCTTTTGGAGTTCATGTTTAACATCAATGGCTTCACGAAAACTTTTCCAATCGCAATGGGAATGGGAGAGTTTTTATTACTAGTCATATGTCTACTTCTGTTTACATTGCCTCTTTTGTTAATAGAAGCCTTGAGCCTATTGGTGCTAACGTTTTTTAAAGGGAAGGAGAGTGTTAGTTTATGAGGAAGTATAAAAAACGACTGTAGGAATAACTCTCCTCCTTCTTCTTTTTCTAGCGAGTTATTTATACCCCTTTAGGAACAAGCCTCAGTCTGATAGAGAATCGTATCGTCAAGAGATCCAGCAAAAAATTAGTAAATCATTTCATGAGAGTTTCGGGACTTATGGCAGTCCAAGAGTACATGATGATTTGGTGGAATGGGGATATATTATTTCTCAAAAAACTGTAGCTCGGATTATGAAAGAATTGGGCTTTAAAGCTACACCAAAAGAAAAGTTTGTAGTTACAACAGATTCGAATCATGACCTAAATATTTATCCTAATCACCTTAATCGTCAATTTAGTGTAAAAAGAGCCTAATAAAGTTTGGGTATCTGATATAACGTATATTTAGACGCTTGAAGGATGGGTTTATTTATCATCCGTTATGGATTTATACTCTAGGAAAATTGTGGGCTGGTGCCTAGCTTCACACATGAAGAAAGAGTTATCGATTCAAGCGTTGAATATGGCTATTACTTCTAGGCAGCCTGGGGCAGGCTTAATTCATCATTCTGACCGAGGTTCACAGTATTGTTCTCATGATTATATAGACATATTGAAAGAGAAAGAAATGGAAATTAGCATGAGTAGAAAAGGTGATCCTTACGATAATGCTTGTATTGAATCATTTCATGCCACAATCAAGAAAGATTTAATTTATAGAAGACGTTTTAATACAAGGATTGAAGCTATAAAAGCAATCAATTTTTATATTGGAAGCTTTTATAATGAAAAAAGAAAACATTCTAAATTGGGATATACTTCACCAAATAAGTTTGAGAGAAAACAACAACAGTTTGTGCTGGAAAACGTCTCATAGTTTCTCATTTGGTCATTTCAACTACCTTACCAAACGAAGTGCGGTAGTGATTTTGAAGAAAAAAATCTCATTTATTAGTGTCTACTTTATTGACAGAAGACCAAAACGAAACTGGAGTGTTCCACTAGACTACCGAATATTGAAACTGAAACAAGTTATATTTGGATGGGTAAACTACTTCAGAGTGGCAAACATGAAAAAGGTGACTGAACGAATAGACAATAAGCTTCGCTCCAGAATTAGGGTCATCATCTGGAAACAATGGAAAGTAGCGAAGAAACATATCAAATCGCTTATTCAGCTAGGAATTCCGGAGGAAGAAGCGAAAGGATTAACCTACTGTCGAAAAGGTTACCAATACAATGGATTCTCAAAAGTCGTCCAAAGAGCAATCTCAAACAAAAGACTAAAGCAGAGGGGAGTCACCTCTGCTTTAGAACATTATCTAAAAGTACACACTGTGATATAAATTGAAACGCCGTATACGCGATCCGTACGTACGGTGTTGTGAGAGGGGCGAAAATAATACATTTATTTTCCCTCTACTCGATTTTCCACCATTTCCACCATTTCCTTTGCTCGGCGACTGCTATTTGTTTTCTTGTTTCTTCCACAAACATATTACTTCGTTCCTTCTCCAATTGCTCCATACGTTCAACATACTTCAAAATTAGATTAATTTTTTCTTCTAGCTGAGCTTCACGTACTGCCTTCTCCTTCAAATGTTTGATTAAATCTAAGTTTACTTGCTCCAAATGTTCTATACGATCCAATAACTCATTAGTGTTAGTATTCTGCTCATTATCGACATCATTAGTTGTCCGTAACGGCACCTCTTCCGTAAGGGTTACCGTTTTATTTTCTTCAGTGATCCATGTCATCACAGCTTCGGCTGAACGGTCCATCGTCATACCTTCTTGCTTACTGAATTCGATTAATTTACGGAATGCGATAACATCTTTTTCAAAATAGGTTCTATGTCCTCTGTTATTACGCTTAACTTGATACCCATGTCCTTCCAAGAGAGTGGCATGCTTCCGTAATGTTTTGCCATCAATTCTAAGCAATTCCTGTACGTTACTAGGTGAATATATAATCGTCATACACTACACCTCCAATTTAACATTTCTATAAAGCGTTGAGAAATCCTTTATATAATTAGAAAATCAATCTTCTGAACTAGTCGATTTCCCCCTCTTTTGAAAGAACGATTCCATCGCTGATGATAAGGGTTGAGAATTGTAGGTTATGCACTATTTGGAAGGATATGGCTAAAAAAGTAAGGATGTCAGTGGTATCTTCTCGAGTTTGGATGACATTCCTTTATACAGCAAAATACACCGTTTTTTCGACTTTGAATGACTTAGTGTTCAATGATAAGATGAACACCATGAAAGAAAACAATTCGCCCTTGGAAAAGAACTGAAAGGAATGATTTGGTATCAATCATTTACAATTAAGTTATACGAGCGAAATGGAAAAAGCGATGCGTAGTGCTCATGGTGTAGGTTATGAAGACTATAGAAGATATCATTCAGTGAGAATGAGAGTCGAAAAACGCCGCGAAAAGGAATATATAAAATGTCGTCGAATGGTTGCCGAATTGGACCGACTTGTTCATTATAATAATCGCTTAAAGACTTGAATTAAAAGGGAAACCAATGTGAATGAACACTGGTTTCCCTTTTTTATTTCATATAAAAACAATAAGCATTTCCATATTAAGAATGTGAGCTTTTCATAATTTGAGGGTGTGTTTTTTTTACTATTTTTTAATCCGATAAATAGGTTAATCTTAACTGGACAATAAAATTAAGGTTAAGTAGACTACAACTAAATCATAATAACCGCTTTTATTTTCCTATCAGGATAAAAGTTTTGGTCGGAGATAATTAAAAAGCAACAGCAAAATATCCTGCCACCTAATCACTAAAGAGGAGGAATGAACATGTTAGAATTTGATACAACTATGGACCAACTCGCCACGATTAAAGTCATCGGTGTTGGAGGCGGGGGAAACAACGCCGTGAACCGGATGATTGACGAAGGAGTGGAGGGTGTAGAATTTATTTCTGTTAATACAGATGCACAAGCTCTTAATCAATCAAAAGCAGCAGTCACGATGCAAATCGGTACAGCGTTGACAAGAGGTTTGGGAGCAGGGGCAAATCCGGAAATAGGTAAAAGAGCCGTTGAAGAAAGCAAGCAGCAAATAAAAGAGGTGTTAGAAGGCGCAGATATGGTTTTTGTTACTGCTGGTATGGGCGGTGGGACGGGCACAGGGGCAGCGCCTGCCATTGCTGAAATTGCGCGCAACCTCGGTGCCTTGACAATAGGGGTTGTAACACGCCCGTTTAAATTTGAGGGCCGGAAGCGTGCTGCTAACGCTGAAAGTGGAATAAACGAAATGAGGAAAGCAGTAGACACCTTAATTATTATTCCCAACGATCGCTTATTAGAGATTGTCGATAAAAAAACACCAATGATTGAAGCATTCCGTGAAGCGGATAATGTACTACGCCAGGGTGTTCAAGGGATTTCCGATTTAATTGCTGTGCCAGGTTTAATCAACCTTGATTTTGCAGACGTGAAAACGGTCATGTCCCATAAGGGAACTGCCTTAATGGGAATTGGTATTGCCAAAGGAAAAGATCGTGCTGTTGAAGCTGCACAAAAAGCCTTAAATAGTCCGTTACTTGAAACTTCCATCAATGGAGCTCATGGTGTGATCATGAACATATCTGGCGGGAATAATTTAAGTCTTTTTGAAGTACAGGAGGCAGCAGACATTGTTGCTTCTGCTTCTCATGAGGAGCTAAATATGATTTTTGGTTCAGTCATAAACGAACACTTGGACGAAGAAATTATCGTAACAGTGATTGCTACTGGATTTACTGAGAAAGAGGAGCCAATATTACAACCGCCTTCCCAGCCTCCAATCGAAGAAATGTCTAATCCATATCAACGGGAACAACGTATACACCGTGATCCGATAAACCGAGGCGAACCAGTTCAAGAATATGATAGACACTCAGAACAGCCAGAAGAATCTCTGGATATTCCTGCGTTCTTGCGCAATCGAAAAAGACGATATTGATAAAATTAAACTATACATTTTCTGTGATTGATACATATACTCAACCATCAACACTTTTTTAGCATTTTGGAATCATTAGTTCTATTTTAATTATTATTGTGTTGCAGTATCAAAAATACATTGTGACCTCCTTACTAATGGAATATCCATTTAGATAAGGAGGTTTTTTTATGAATAAATAATGATTTTCTCAAAAATTCGAATCAAAAAACCGGTTAAGCATCGTCTAATGAGTTTAGAAGAGTGTGAATCAATACATATATAAGAGAGGTGAAGAAATGTATAAATTACTATAACTCCCCCTTAGGATCAGTCTCATCATTTCCGGAATCCTTTTTGTTTTTGC
>NZ_JBALOS010000165.1:0-20175 GCF_036962765.1 Neobacillus drentensis | reverse complement strand
TTGAGCATTTTAGAATAATAATTTTCACATATATCTATTACTATCTCATTTTTATTCTCATATAGGACTAAATATCAAATAAGACAAGAACTATCCATAGGCATTCGCCGTTACTCCTCCAAACTGCATACATAATCTATAGGGTATTTACCACATAAGGAGAGATGCCTAAATGAATCCGTATGGATATTATCAAATGCCACAAGTTCCAATGGAGTATAATTCCTATGTTCAGCCTGAACAAATGAATTACTATAGTCAGCCAGAACAAGTTAATTACTATGAGCAACTTGAACCATTTAATCCCTATGCCCAGCCAGAGCAAATTAATCCTTATATCCCTGAAAAATTTGATCCCGCAAGACAGCCACTACAAGTCGAGCGGAGACTCAATCAACTTGAGCGAGCCAATGAGCGGCAAGAAAGAGAGATCAACCAATTGCAACGTCAGGTAGCCCAACTCGATCGCAGACTTCAACGAGTGAATCAGCGCCTGCGTGCAGTGGAAAGAAGATTCAACATCCCATTCACTCCATTTGATGGAGAATATTAAGAGAAATTTAAGAACCGGGCACGCGCCCGGTTCTTTTTGCTTCCTAAACATCCATAGTCAGATTCTTTTACCCACCCTAATATAATGATTGTAAAAATACTGTCAGTTTATCTAACAAAACCACTGACAAGGAGCGAAAATTCAGTTAACTTTTCAATATAAACCACGAAGGAAAGGAAGATTTCAAATGTATCGAAGAAATGATATTAAACTAGCTGAAAGAATCCTTCAATTAGATAAATTAAGGGATGAGCTCTATGAAGAACTCATGAAAACGATGGGGTCACAGGCCAATGAACTTTTAAGAAGACTACAAAATTATTAATTTCAGTTTGAAAGGGGTGAAGAAAGTTGGCAACTCATTTACGTAAAGGGCTTGAACGCCTTAGGAGGTTTTATATAAAAAAGTTGTTAGAATCAGGCGCCACTGACTCTTCTCATCACGAACTTCACTCCCTTACCTTCTCTGAACTGGAAAGTTTATATAATAAAATAATCTCCCCGGCAAAATCATAATACATCTCTCCATCGAACGTAATCTTACAAACATGCAAAATAGTTTGCAAAACTAGTCCCATGTAAGAAAATATAACATATAATGTCATAAAACAAAAAAATATTAATTATTGTAAACAATAGGGTGTGGTGAGCGACAAAAATGGGAAAAGACATCTCATATAAAGATAAAAAGGTAATTACAATCGGAATTGTCAGGGACCTAACAGGCCTTTCCGAACGACAAATACGTTACTACGAAGAACGAAAGCTTATTTTTCCCGAAAGGTCTGCTGGTGGAAGCCGTAAATTTTCCTTTTCAGATGTTGAATTGCTGATGGAAATTGCCAATAAAATTGAAGATGGCATCCAAACACATGATATTAGGAAGGAAATGCTTCGTGAACAAAAGAAACACAACCAAGAAGAGATTCGCAGACAGATGATCCAAGGACAATTAAATGCCCAATTTGGTTTACGGAAAAAGTAAGGACTCATGTAGACATCAGCCCCATTCCTTATATAAGGGATGGGTTTTTTCAACCTTTCTACCCTTATTTTAAGGGCGTCTCCGCTTTTATTACACTGTCTAGAAAAATTTCAAAATCCATGTTAGATAATCTTCCAAACTTATAGAAACCATTCTAGAATCATGTAAGAATACTAACATACAATACGTTAAGAATATTAACATCACTTTAAAGGGGGAGAAAAAATGGATACAACATTCTTAATGAACAGTCTATGGGTGATGGTGGCAGCTGTACTTGTCATCTTAATGATTGGAGGTTTTATCCTCCTGGAAACTGGCTCAACTAGAATGAAAAATGCAGGACATATCGCAGGTAAAACGATCCTTACTTTTGGAATCGGATCAATCGTATTTTGGGCAGTTGGATATGGATTAATTTTCGGTAAAGGAAATCCACTGATCGGTTTCTCTAATTTCTTTTATTCAGGCTATGATATTGATGGATTGCCACTGTCTGGCGCCGTTTTCTTTTTATTCCAATTAGCATTTGCCGGTATTTCATTAACCATTGCATTCGGCGGCTTTGCAGAAAGAGCTAAATTAGGTGCTTACCTGGTATTTGCTTTACTTTTCTCGGTCATTGTCTATCCTCCAATTGCACACTGGATTTGGGGCGGCGGCTGGTTAGCAGAACATGGTAAACAAGATTTCGCTGGATCTACCGTAGTTCACTTAACTGGTGCAATGGCAGCTCTTGCTGCTACGATTCTATTAAAACCACGTATCGGAAAATTCAACAAAGATGGCTCAGCGAATAATCTTGCAGGTCATAACCAAGTTTTTACTGCTTTAAGTGTATTGCTTTTATGGGTTGGCTGGTTCGGTTTTAACGCTGGTAGTACTTTAACGGTTGACAAAGCGTTCTTTGGATTTGTTGCTGTTAATACTAATTTAGCTGCAGCGGCTGGAACCATTGCTGCAATGATTGTTTCTTGGATGGTTCTTGGTAAAGCTGATGTTCCAATGATGTTAAACGGTGCTTTAGCAGGTTTAGTCGCTATTACAGCTTCTTGTGCCTTTGTAGATACATGGGCTGCTGTCTTAATCGGCTTTATCGCAGGAATTCTTGTTTTCTATAGCATCCGCTTCTTTGAAAACAGAGGAATTGATGATCCAATTGCAGCTCTATCCGTACATGGTACAGCTGGTGTCTGGGGAACGCTATCAACTGGTTTCTTTGCCACAAAAGAATTAGCAACAGTCGGAAAGCCAGGATTGTTTTACGGCGGCGGTTTACACCAACTTGGTGTTCAAGCATTGGGCGTTATGACCTGTGCCGCATTCGCCTTCATTGTCTCCTTCATTCTACTAGCAATTATGAAAAAATTTATGAATGGCTTGCGCGTTACGGAGGAAGAAGAGATTATAGGTTTAGATATGAGCGAACATGGAAGCTACGGTTATCCAGAATTATTGAAGGCCGAACAAACAAAAGCACTATAAAGTTTATGAAGTGTGCAACGCCTTTAAAGGCTTGCACGCTTTATGTATTTTTTTAAGCGGGAGGTGTTAATCCATGAAACACGATACCTACTCAGCAATTGCTGAATACAAAAAAATCCACATGACAAAAGCATCCAACGATCACTTTCAATTAAACCAACTTCATGACAACATTATCAAACAGGTTTTTGAACTCTCACTGAACGCAATCATTGAACTGAATGGCCCTCCTCCCTCTCCCTTTTCTTTCTTTGTAATGGGTAGTGCAGGCCGCTTCGAACAGTCGATTTGGAGCGATCAAGATCATGGCATCATTTATGTCGATCCCACTCATGAAGCAAAGGCTTACTTTTTAGCATTAGGAAAGGAAGTTTCAAAAGGTCTCTTTCAGGCTGGGTATCCTTATTGCGATGGCGGTGTGATGTCGGGCAATCCCTTCTGGTGTAAAGCACAATCCGAATGGGAGAGACAAATATTGAACTGGACAGCCGAAGCATCGTGGGAATCGTTACGCTACCTATTAATTTTTATCGACGGACGCTCTTTTTATGGTCTGGATCCGCTCATGGAACAACTAAAAACATTTGCCTATCAAACGGTTCAAAAAGAACAAATTCTTCCCAGAATATATAAAAATACACTTCATCTTAAAAAGGGAGTTGGTGTGTTAGGTCAAATATTAGTCGAGACACACGGGGTCCATACCGGATCTCTAAATTTAAAAGAGACCGCCCTATTCCCTTACATTAATGCGGCCCGGCTTTTGGCAATGAAAGAAAATATCCTGGAAACCTCTACCCTCGCAAGACTCGACAAACTACAAATTCATGACAAGGACCTTTATAAAACAATGTTTTTAAAACTGTTAAACTATCGTCTTCAATTTGCCAGCCATACAGATTATGAATCAGGTCACTATTTACCGGCAGACAAACTGACAAAAGAACAAAAGAATGAGGTGAAAGAAATTATTCGAAATGGAGTGGCCTTGCACCAATACGCCGGAAAACTTATCGACAAGGAGGGATAAAATGAAAATAAATGATATAGCTCAATACTTCAGGCAGATTTCCGGCAAGGTTGGTTCTAATATATATGCAGGAATCCAAGGGCAAGTCAATCCACAACATCTTTCCTTCATAAGACAGCTGCAGAAAGAAATGAAAGAAAAAAACAACTTAGAGACCCCGCTTTGTGAATTAGAAGTGGTCGTATTTGATTTAGAAACGACAGGGTTCTATCCAGAAAAGGGAGATTATGTCCTATCAATTGGAGCAGTGAAGATGGTTGGTCAACAAATTGAAGATAATGATACTTTTTATTCTCTTATTAAATCAGACCTTCCTCTAACCGAAGAAATCGCAGATCTAACTAAGATTGATGAGGATCAACTACGGGATGCTCCTCATGCTAGGGATGTGTTGCTTCAATTTTTCAACTTTGCACAAAGTCATATTCTTGTCGCACACCACTCTAAACATGAAAAGTCCTTTATGCAGAAAATGACATGGGACCTCTTAAAAACAAGATTTGAACACCGGATCATCGACACATCCTTCTTAATTCGACTATCAGACACATCCGTGAAATCATTACCACTTGAAGATCTATGCCATGAATGTGGGATTGCTATAAAAAATCGCCACCATGCACTGGGCGATGCCATGATGACAGCGCAGATTTGGGGCAGCTATTTACAACGGGCTCAGAAAAACGGATATAGTAATTTACGGGAAGTATATGAACATCTTGCAAAACTTTGATCCTAAAAACACTATTTCAAACTAGTGTTTTTTTGTAAAAAATTAAAAATTTTCAAAACGAAATCCAATTGACTTTTCAACACATCGATCTTACTTACCTCTGAACAATTCCCCCAATCCAATTCCTCATCCGAAAAAAATAACCTAAAAATAAAAAAATTTTAAAAAACTTTTATTCGCTGTATTCCTTATTACAGCAATAATGTAAACGCTATCAACTTTTTTGACTTATTTGAATTGTCAGATTTTTATGTTGACCATGTTTTCGATTGGTTGTATGATTATCAAAAAATATCATCAATTCATTAACTGCCATAGCTCCTCATCATTTGGAGAAAGGGGTATGGCAATTCTTTTTAAAAATTAATTTAGTCATTTAAAGCGGTCTATCACAAAAGAGGAGTGGTTAGGTTGGGGAGTCAATGGATATTCCTTGACGGCGAGTTCGTCAAGAAAGAAGATGCTGTAGTTTCAGTTTTTGATCATGGTTTTTTATATGGTGATGGAGTATTTGAAGGCATACGTGTATATAGTGGAAACGTCTTTAGGCTCGATGCTCACCTGAAAAGACTATTTGAATCAGCACAATCCATTATGCTGAATATTCCATTTACACAGGAGGAAATGACGCAATTAATCGTCGATACAATCAGAAAAAATCAGCTTGAGAGCGCCTATATTCGTGTCGTTGTTTCTCGTGGAAAAGGGAATCTCGGCCTAGACCCTTCATCCTGCTCGAAGCCTAGTATCATTATTATTGCTGAAGAATTGAGAATGTACCCTAAAGAATATTATGAACGCGGGATTAAAATCGCATCTGTTGCGAGTCGAAGAAATCGCCCAGACGTTCTAAGTCCACAGATTAAATCACTGAACTACTTAAATAATATTCTAGTAAAATTAGAGGCTAATCAAGCTGGGGTTGAGGAAGCATTAATGTTGAATGATCAAGGTTATGTTACCGAAGGCTCCGCTGACAATATCTTTATTGTTAAAAATGGTGTCATCTTTACCCCTCCTGTTTATTTAGGAGCTTTAGAGGGAATTACCCGGAACGCTATCCTAGATGTTGCAAGGGCCAAGGGCTATGAGGTTCGAGAATCTCCGTTCACAAGACATGATGTGTATGTGGCGGATGAGGTGTTCTTAACAGGAACAGCCGTAGAGGTTATTGCAGTGATTGATGTCGATGGCCGTAAGATTAAGGATGGTAAACCAGGTGAAGTTACGAAAGATTTATTAGAAGAATTCAGGAAAATTGTAACAACAGACGGTGTGGCTTGTTACCCAACAGGTACCAACCAGGCAATCGTTAGTTAGGAGCTAAAAAACATGCGTAGCGATATGATTAAAAAGGGAATTGATCGGGCACCCCACCGCAGCCTATTATTTGCAACCGGGGTAAAAACGAGCGACCTCGAAAAGCCGTTTATCGGCGTTTGTAACTCGTTTATAGAAATTATCCCAGGACACAAACACCTTAATCATTTCGGTGAGATAGTAAAAGAGGCTATTCGTGAAGCTGGCGGTATTCCTTTTGAGTTTAACACGATTGGTGTTGATGATGGTATTGCAATGGGGCATATTGGGATGCGCTATTCCCTGCCGAGCCGCGAATTGATCGCCGACAGTGCCGAAACAGTTATTAATGCTCATTGGTTCGATGGTGTGTTTTACATTCCAAACTGCGACAAAATCACCCCTGGAATGTTAATGGCTGCGGCTAGAACCAACGTACCATCTGTTTTTGTATCAGGTGGTCCAATGGAGGCTGGTGTTTCACCATCGACAGGAAAAAATCTTTCCCTTACTTCAGTTTTTGAAGGTGTTGGTGCTTACCACAACGGCACAATCAGCCAGGAGCAGCTGCTTGAAATTGAAACCAATGCCTGTCCTACTTGCGGTTCATGTTCCGGAATGTTCACAGCAAACTCGATGAACTGTTTGATGGAAGTTTTAGGAATGACCGTTCCTGGTAACGGTACGATGGTTGCTACTTCCGAAGAAAGACACGAACTAATCAGGCAAGCCGCTAGACATCTTATTGAATTAGTTAAAAATGATATTAAACCACGTGACATCATTACAAGAGAAGCCATTGATAATGCATTTGCACTAGATATGGCAATGGGCGGCTCTACTAATACTGTTTTACACACATTAGCTATCGCCCATGAAGCTGGTATTGATTACGATCTTCGCGAAATTAACAAAATCGCCGAAAGAGTCCCTTATCTTGCAAAGATTATGCCAGCATCTGATTATTCAATGGATGACATTCATCGTGCAGGCGGGGTTAGTGCCATTATTAATGAACTTTATAAAGTAGAAGGCGCCTTACACGATAACTGCCTAACCATTACTGGAAAGACTCTTGCAGAAAATGTGAAGGAAGCAACAATCACGAACGAAACCGTCATCCGGACCAAAGACAATCCATATAGCCCAGTTGGTGGACTATCCATCCTATATGGAAACATCGCTCCAGATGGCAGTGTAATCAAGGTTGGTGCTGTTGATCCTTCAATTAAAACATTCTTAGGTGAAGCAATCGTTTTTGAATCCCAGGATGAGGCACAAGAAAATATTAATAATGGTACTGTTCAAGCGGGACACGTGGTCGTTATCCGCTATGAAGGTCCAAAAGGCGGACCTGGAATGCCTGAAATGCTTGCACCTACTTCCGCGATCATGGGTCGTGGATTAGGTAAAGAAGTTGCCCTGATTACGGATGGACGCTTCTCAGGAGCAAGCCGCGGAATTTCCATCGGTCATATTTCACCAGAAGCAGCAGAAGGCGGACCAATCGCTCTTGTGGAAAATGGTGACAAAATTTTAATCGACCTGGAAGCACGCTCCATCGAACTTCTAGTTGATGATGAAGTTTTAGCAGAACGACAGAAGGCATGGGTGAAACCAGAACCAAAAATCAAAACTGGTTATCTTGCAAGATATGCAGCACTCGTTACATCTGCCAATACTGGCGGCATTATGAAAATATAATAGAAAAGCGGAAGCGCCCGTTTAGAGACGTATGGACTGGAGCTCTCCAACTGAGATAAAGGAAACACGAAGAGCGTTAGCGCATTCGTGCTTGACTTATCGTAGGGCGGAGAGCGAAGTACACTAGTCTCTGGGCGCTGGAGCTAGACAGCATTCAAAGTATAGAACACAGGGAGCTCATAGTACCCTTCCCCTTCCTAAGGAAGCCAAGGTGCTAAAGCGATAAATGATGATCATTTGACAAAAAAATATCCATAAATCGATGACGGGAATAAAGGAATAAGTATTCGTATTTTCAGAGAGCTGGGGTTGCTGGAAGCCCAGTAATACAACTTATTCTGACATCATCCCTGAGTGTTAAGCCGAACAGTCATGACCTAAGTAGGCTTAATCAGGTGTCCAATCTTGAACACCTGTTACCAAAAGAAGCGTTTCTTTTTTATAGATCTCGCTTCATAAGGCAGTATTCGTAAGGATACTGTGAAAACGGGTGGTACCGAGAAAATGAAAGGTCTTTTCTCCCCGATTATTCTGCTTTTGAAGTTCTTAACTGCAGTCTATTCAGGGAGAATAGGGCCTTTTTTACTATGTTTTAAATGGTTTTTGGGATTCTCTGCAATGATTAATAGGATTTCTACAAAACCCTGAAATTTTTTCTATTCAACTACTCATAAGGAGGGATTACGACGTGAAAGTAGAAACAAAAAAGCTTGAGATCCAAACTAGTACCGAGCCAAGAACCGGTGCAGACCTTCTCATCGACTTACTGAAAAAAGAAGGTGTAGAAACACTGTTTGGATATCCCGGGGGTGCCGTCCTTCCAATCTATGATGCCATTTACCGCGCCCAGGGTACAATCAAGCATGTTCTCTTCCGACATGAACAAGGAATGATCCATGCTGCTGAAGGCTATGCCCGAGTTACAGGGAAACCTGGAGTCGTTCTTGCCACATCAGGACCTGGGGCGACCAACCTTGTGACAGGAATAACTGATGCGATGATGGATTCCCTGCCGCTTGTTATATTTACAGGTCAGGTTGCACGAAGTGTCATTGGAACTGACGCCTTCCAAGAAGCGGATGTTATGGCGATTACAACACCAATCACCAAACATAACTTTCAGGTTCAATCTATCGAGGATTTACCACGCATCGTCAAGGAAGCTTTTCATATCGCTTCTACCGGGCGACCAGGGCCAGTCTTAGTGGATGTCCCTAAAGATATTTCCGCTGGATTATTAACTGAAGAGCCTGATGAAGCGAGCATTGATTTACCTGGATACCAGCCAACTACAAAGCCAAATCCATTACAAATTAAAAAACTTGCCGATTCGATTTCAAAGGCGATTAAGCCAGTTATCCTGTCAGGCGCCGGTGTTCTCCATGGAAAAGCATCAACCGAACTAACTGCTTTGGCAGAAAAACACCAGATCCCGGTAGTTACAACTTTACTTGGACTTGGTACTTTTCCGGCTGATCATCCCCTTTCGTTAGGAATGGGTGGAATGCACGGAACATATGCAGCAAACATGGCCATTTACGAATGTGATCTGCTTATCAACTTTGGGGCCCGATTCGATGACAGATTAACAGGTAATCTCAAACACTTCGCACCTTTTGCGAAGGTTGCCCATATTGATATCGATCCAGCCGAAATTGGTAAAAACGTTCCAACACATATCCCTATCGTTTCTGATACGAAAGAGGCACTTAGTGAACTGCTTGATCAAGCAAATGAATCGCCAAAATCTGCTGAATGGCTGGAAAAACTGAGCCAAAACAAACAGGAATATCCGCTTTGGTATAAACATGATCCAAACGGAATGTGTCCGCAATGGGTTATTGAAGCAGTCCATAAAGTAACAAACGGTGACGCCATCGTCGCAACCGATGTAGGGCAGCATCAAATGTGGGCAGCACAATATTACACCTTTAAGCAGCCGCACCGCTGGATTACCTCTGGCGGGCTGGGAACCATGGGCTTTGGCTTCCCTGCTGCGATTGGTGCACAAATTGCTGAGCCGGATAGTACAGTCGTTGCAATTGTTGGAGATGGCGGTTTTCAAATGACACTTCAGGAATTATCGATTATTTATGAACGAAACCTTCCTGTAAAAATCATTATTGTCAACAATGGTGCACTTGGAATGGTTCGCCAATGGCAAGAATTATTACATGGTAACCGTATATCCGAATCGATTCTTCACACTCAGCCAGATTTTGTTAAGCTTGCCGAAAGCTATTCCATTCGTGGATATCGGGTAAACACTCAAGAGGAACTCATCACAGTTCTTCCTGAAGTATTCGCCCATAATGGTCCCGTTCTTGTTGATGCTCGTGTCCTTCAACAGGAAAAAGTCTTTCCGATGATTGCCCCTGGCAAAGGAATCCATGAAATGATAGGGGTGAAACCATGAAACGCATTATAACGGCAACAGTTCAGGATCGAAGCGGTGTTCTCAACCGCGTAACAGGACTTTTACAAAGGCGTCAATTCAATATTGAAAGTATTTCCGTTGGACCGACAGAAACAGAAGGTGTTTCGAAAATGACCCTTGTTGTCGAGATTGAAGATGAACAGCGTCTCGAACAAGTGACAAAGCAACTCAATAAACAGATTGATGTTTTAAAAGTCTCTGATATTACTGATAAAGCTATCGTTGTCCGAGAATTGGCCTTGATTAAGGTAGCTAGCAGCAGCCAGCTCCGCAGTGAGATTAACGGGATCATTGACCCATTTCGTGCCATCGTTATCGATGTAAGCAAAGATAGTTTAGCCGTTCAAATCACTGGTAAACCTGAAAAAATTGACGCATTACTAGAATTGCTTCGCCCTTATGGAATTAAAGAGATTGCCAGAACAGGGTTGACCGCCCTTTTACGCGGGCATCAGCCGCAAGTAAACGAACTAACTCATTACACTCTATCAAAATAATAATATACCTTGAAAGGATGATCGATAATGGCAAAAGTACTTTATAACGGAGATATTCAAGAAGAGGTTTTACAAGGAAAGAAAATCGCAGTAATTGGCTATGGTTCTCAAGGTCATGCACATGCCCTTAATTTAAAAGAAAGCGGCTTTGATGTAGTTGTTGGACTACGCGGAGGAAAATCATGGGATAAAGCAGTTGAAGATGGCGTAGATGTTCGTACAGTTGCTGAAGCAACAGCTGCTGCAGATGTGGTTATGGTACTTCTTCCAGATGAAATGCAGCCAAAAGTATATGAAGAAAGCATTAAACCGAATCTTGAAGCTGGTAATTCACTAGTTTTTGCTCACGGATTCAATGTTCATTTCACCCAAATCGTTCCTCCTGCTGATGTGGATGTATTCCTTGTTGCACCAAAAGGACCAGGACATTTAGTTCGTCGTACGTATACTGAAGGTGCTGGAGTTCCTGCCCTATATGCGGTATATCAAGATGCGACTGGTCAAGCGCGTGACCTTGCACTTGCCTATGCTAAAGGAATTGGTGCAGCTCGTGCAGGAGTTCTTGAAACAAGTTTCCAAGAAGAAACGGAAACAGATCTTTTCGGAGAGCAAGCTGTCCTTTGCGGCGGAACTACAGCCCTTATCAAAGCTGGTTTCGAAACTCTTGTAGAAGCTGGTTATCAGCCAGAAGTTGCCTACTTTGAGTGTTTACATGAATTAAAATTAATCGTTGACCTTCTATATGAAGGTGGCTTTGAAAACATGCGCTATTCAATCTCCGATACTGCTCAATGGGGAGATTTCGTTTCAGGACCACGTGTCGTGAATGCAGATACGAAAGCACGTATGAAGGATGTATTAACAGATATCCAAACTGGAGCGTTTGCAAAAGGCTGGATCCTTGAAAACCAAGCAAACCGCCCACAATTCAATGCGATTAATCGTGCTGAAAACAATCACCAAATTGAACAAGTTGGCCGTGAGCTTCGTGCATTAATGCCGTTTATTAAAAACAAACCAGTAAATGCAAAGAAGGAAGTGGTGGTAAATGGTTCACGTTAACATCTTCGATACGACATTACGCGATGGCGAACAGTCCCCTGGTGTTAATTTAAACCAGCTTGAAAAATTAGAAATCGCAAGACAACTTGAACGGTTTGGGGTTGACATTATGGAGGCCGGCTTCCCGGCTTCCTCCCAAGGCGATTTTGAAGCTGTAAGAGCAATCGCCCGGAATATTAAAAATGTCTCGGTCACAGGCCTGGCAAGAGCGACAAAATCGGACATTGACATTGCGTGGGATGCGTTAAAAGATGCAGCAGAACCAAGGTTGCATGTATTCCTTGCCACCTCCCCTATCCATATGCAATATAAACTGATGAAAACACCTGAGGAAGTTACACAAATAGCGGTAGACATGGTTTCTTATGCTAAACGGAACTTCCCGCATATCGAGTGGTCCGCTGAAGATGCGTCTCGCTCTGACCTTGATTTCCTTGTTCAAATTATTACGAAGGTCATCGATGCCGGTGCGACTGTCATTAATCTTCCTGACACAGTTGGCTACACCACACCTGAAGAATATGGACGCATGTTCCGGTACATCCGAGAAAACGTTCCTAATATTCATAAGGCAGCACTATCTTGTCATTGTCATGATGACTTGGGTATGGCAGTTGCGAATTCGCTTGCTGCCATCGAAAACGGAGTTACCCAAGTCGAGGGTACGATTAATGGAATTGGAGAACGTGCAGGAAATGCCTCTTTAGAGGAAATTGCCGTCGCCTTAAACATTCGTAATGATAAGTATCCTTATACAACGAATCTAGTCTTAAAAGAAATTAAACGCACGAGTGATCTTGTCAGCCGCTTTACAGGCATGATGGTTCCGCCAAATAAAGCCGTGGTTGGAAAGAATGCTTTTGCCCATGAATCAGGTATCCATCAGGATGGAGTATTAAAAAATACATTAACCTATGAGATTATTACCCCTGAATTGGTTGGGGTGAAATCTAATGATTTAGTTCTTGGCAAACATTCCGGCCGCCATGCATTCAAAGATAAAATTGAGCAGATGGGCTTTGAACTTTCGGATGAAAAATTGATTGAAGCTTTTACTTCCTTTAAACAATTAACTGATCGCAAGAAAGAAGTTACGGATGAGGATCTTTTTGCCATCTTAACCGATATTCAAACAACAGCTGTTGATATCAAAAAATATGAACTTGTTGCCTTCCAAGTCCATTACGGCTCAGCCAACTTGCCGACAGCGACGGTAGCACTAACCACTCCAGAAGGTATTCGAGTCGAGACGGCCCGTACTGGTTCTGGTAGTGTTGAAGCTTTAATGAACACCTTGGAAGCACTAATTAAAGAAGAGATCCATCTTACTGATTTTAGATTAAGTTCGATTGGGCAGGGACGGGATGCACTTGCTGAGGTTCATGTCAAAATGACAGTGAACGGTACCCCTGTAACTGGGCGTGGTTCAGCACAAGACGTACTGGAAGCTTCGGCTAAATCATTCTTGAACGCTGTTAATCGTGTATTTTTAAACCAAAATGCTGCTGTAAAAGAAACGGTAATCTAATAAAGTACAAACAATAAATGAGGAGGTTGCTTCTAATGAAAAAACGTATTGTCTTACTTCCCGGTGATGGCATTGGCAAGGAAGTTATTAATTCAGCAAAAGACGTGTTACATGCAATTGCTGAAGAATACAATCATACTTTTAGCTTTGAAACCCATGAAATCGGAGGAGCAGCCATAGACCTTTACGGCACTCCCCTTCCAGAAACAACCGTTGAAGCTTGTAAACAAGCCGATGCGGTATTACTTGGTGCTGTTGGCGGACCAAAATGGGATAACAATCCCTCCCATTTACGTCCTGAACGAGGCTTGCTAGGAATCCGCAAGGCACTTGATTTATATGCAAACTTAAGGCCGATTAAAGGATTTAAAAACCTTCTTCATGCCTCTCCTCTAAAGGAAGAAGTAGTTTCTGGAAGCGACCTCCTTATCGTACGTGAATTAACTGGCGGCCTTTATTTCGGAACACCAAGTGAACGTCGTGATAACGGAAACTCTGTTGTCGACACGCTTGTCTATTCCCGACAAGAGATTGAAAGAATTGTTGACAAGGGCTTTCAAGCAGCTCAGCAGAGGCGCGGACATCTTACTTCAGTTGATAAGGCAAATGTCCTTGAATCTAGTAAACTATGGCGTGAAATTGTCGAAGAGAAAAAAGCTCAATATCCAGATGTAGCTGTGGAACATGTATTAGTTGATGCTGCCGCTATGAAATTAATCACGAACCCAAGCCAGTTTGACGTCATCGTTACCGAGAATCTATTCGGCGACATCTTAAGCGATGAAGCCTCTGTTATTACTGGATCACTTGGTATGCTCCCTTCTGCTAGCTTAAATGAACATGGAGTGGGCCTATATGAACCTGTTCATGGCTCTGCCCCTGACATCGCTGGTAAAGGTGTGGCTAATCCTGTTGCGATGATTTTATCAGCCGCAATGATGCTCAGGTACTCTTTCCAATTGAATGACGAGGCAAAAGTGATTGAAGATGCAGTTCAAGCGGTATTAGATGCCGGCTTCCACACAGGCGACCTTCAAGTTCCAGGTGGACGGCTTGTTGGAACGGCTGAAATGACGAAACGGATTGCGGATTATATCAAATCACAAAATGCTTCGAAGTGCATCGCCAGCTGTTATTTTTAAATAAATTTGGTGGGTAAACCGTCTTGTTGGGCGGTTTACCCCTAAATTTATCCAAACTATTTAAAATCATTTACGTGAGGAAGGACGCTATGCAAACACCAAAAAATATTATCCAAAAGATTTGGGAAAAGCATGTGGTACATCAAGAAGATGGTAAGCCGGATTTATTATATATTGATCTACACCTCGTTCACGAAGTAACCTCTCCTCAGGCTTTTGAGGGCTTACGAATGAATGGTCGTAAAGTACGCCGCCCAGACCTTACCTTTGCGACGATGGACCATAATGTTCCAACCCGCCAACGACTTGTAATCAATGACCCTGTTTCAAAAAAACAAATTGATACCTTACAACAAAATTGTCAGGATTTCGGAGTTCCACTTGCTGATATTCATCACCCAGATAATGGGATAGTCCATGTAATCGGGCCTGAACTTGGTCTTACTCAGCCTGGAAAAACCATTGTGTGCGGCGATAGTCATACCTCTACACACGGAGCATTTGGTGCGCTAGCTTTTGGTATTGGTACAAGCGAGGTCGAGCATGTTCTTGCAACCCAAACACTTTGGCAAGCACCACCTAAAACCTTAAATGTTAAGGTCAATGGAAAACTTGGTACCGGCGTTACAGCTAAAGACTTAATCCTTGCCATCATTGGTAAATTCGGTGTCCAATTTGGAACTGGTTATGTGATGGAATACACAGGTGAAGCCATCCGCTCCCTCTCCATGGAAGAGCGTATGACAATATGTAACATGTCGATTGAAGCAGGTGCTAGAGCCGGACTCATCACTCCAGATGAAACTACTTTTGAATACTTACGGGGCAGACGCCATGTACCTCAAGGAGAAGCATTTGAGCAAGCCGTTGCAGAGTGGAAGGCCCTAGCTTCTGATGAGGGGGCAGCCTATGACTCGGTAGTTGCAATTGAAGCTGCTGAAGTTGAACCACAAGTAACCTGGGGAACAAATCCAGGGATGTGTATTCCAATTACGGCTAATGTTCCAAATCCAGACGAGACCGATAAGCCTAGTGAAAAAGACGAGATTGGGCGTGCGCTTGAATACATGGGCCTCGAAGCAGGTCAGCCGATCTCAAGTGTGAAAATTGACCATGTTTTCATCGGTTCTTGCACAAATTCACGCTTAAGCGACTTACGAAGTGCAGCTGAGGTAATCCAGGGCAAGAAGGTTAGCCCTTCTGTTACTGCCATCGTTGTTCCTGGTTCGTTTAGTGTCAAACTTGCGGCCGAAAAAGAAGGCCTTGATAAGGTCTTTACGGATGCGGGATTTGAATGGCGTGAAGCTGGGTGTAGTATGTGCTTGGCGATGAACGATGACATTGTTCCACCTGGAGAACGCTGCGCCTCCACATCTAACCGAAATTTTGAAGGGCGCCAAGGGAACGGGGCGAGAACCCATCTTGTCAGTCCAGAAATGGCTGCCGCTGCCGCTATTGCAGGTCACTTCGTTGATGTCCGTCAATTCTCTGCTGCACAGGAGGTTAGATAGTATATGGAACCATTAAAGATTCATCAAGGACTAGTTTTTCCATTAAACCGTTCAAACGTTGATACGGATCAAATTATCCCTAAGCAGTTTCTAAAGCGGATTGAACGCAGTGGTTTCGGCCAATTCCTTTTTTATCATTGGCGTTTTGATGATGAAGGAAATCTTCGTCCTGATTTTTCATTAAATAATCCAAAATATAAAGGCGCATCCATTTTGGTTGCCGGTGAAAACTTTGGCTGCGGCTCTTCTCGTGAGCATGCTCCATGGGCGGTTCAAGATTTTGGCTTTAAAATTGTCATCGCCCCAAGTTTTGCTGACATTTTTAAAAACAATTGTGTGAAAAATGGGATACTTCCGATTCAGGCTAGTAACGAACAAGTTCAGTCAATTATTCGAAAAGCAGAATCCGAAGAATACCAATTAACGGTCGACCTTGAAAACCAAGTGGTATATGATAACGAAGGATTCAAGGTTGCTTTCGAAATTGCCCCCTACCCTAAAGTCATGCTGCTAAATGGCTGGGATGAAATTGGTGTTACCTTGACATATGAGGATAAAATTTCACAATACGAACTAAATAAATAATAAAAAANNTTTTTTATTATTTATTTAGAGAAAGCATGGATATTACAACTCGTTTAATATATTTTTATTCTCAGATTCTTCGTTAAAGGTTAAAGCCTCATCCACCGGCTCGTAGGATTTACCATAAAAGTGGTGATCTTTATAGGTGTGAATTATATCATATGTTTGTTTAATTGCTTCAAAAATCATTTCTTCGGATTCATTATTTGGTGCCCAATAGAGAATTTCCATCCTAGTTACCTCATTTGTCGCCAATGATTTCCTCTCATATCCAATGGACACGGCGTGCTCGAATTTTTCTCTTTTATAAAAATGGAGACGTTTTTCAGTATCGCTATCCTCATAATTCACTGGCTCCACTTCAAGGATAATTGGCTTTCCTTTTTGTTTTAACTTTTCCAATAGTTTATGGCCTAATCCCTCACCACGGGCATTTTTTGAAACAAATAAATAATCAATAAATACAAACTTTTCTAGTTCTGCATACATTAAAACATGATTCCGTCCCTCATCCTTATGATAGATGTTTGATCGCTCTTTCAGTAAGGTTTCCATATGTGCTCTTGATTTCATTTCTTCAACAGGAAAATACTGATTCAACTTTTCATACCAATGCATGGACACACTCCTTATGAAGTTTACTTGAATATGCAAATTTTCACTGATGGGATGGTACTTAATATATGATGGACCACAGATTCATCACATAAATTATGTAAAAAGACTGAGAGGCATTTTATGCCCCTCAGTTTTTTCATTAAAATTCAGGCAATTGATCTAGATTATTTTCTTTGATACCATCTGGTTCACTGCGGATAATGTCACGACCATATTTGTGGAAGACATCAACGTGAGCTAGCTTACCCTCTTTCGCCTCATTCAAAGCTGTTATATAATCCAGCTCGCGACCCATACTCGTCTTAAATGCGATAATATCTCCATCATCGTTTTTCCTTACAGCAACGAACTCCTCTTTGCCATCAGGGTTACTTTGACCTGCCTCCACCTGGGCTTGCAGTTGACTTTCCTGTTTGTACTCTTCATAAATTTTTTCATAATCTTTTTGTTCCATCTCTTCCACCTCCGAACATTTGTTAGTATTTTTCTTTTAAAAAATATTATCCTCAGTCCACAAAAGATTTAGAACTTATCAATCGCAAGAATAACCCCTGTCATTGGAAAAGGACCAAATTGCTTGGCCCTTTTTCACCATTTATTTAGTTCCGAAAAAACTTTCCTTAGTTAAGCCTAAGCGCACTAATTAAAATTTTTGTGGGAATTGTTTGACGATTCCATCCGATAAGACGTCAGCAATTTTAATTAGGTGGATTTCCCCTTCATCAAAAGCACGAATGTCTCCGTTCCAATCCTTTTTAAGTCTTGCAAGCACACTATCTGTAACCATTTTTAAGTGCGCATGTAACAGCTGTTTCAATGCATTGTTATTCCAATTTGGATTTGCACTGCTGAGAAATGCTGCAATATCATCCGCATTTTTGTACCATGCAGTATTATATTTTTTCAAATCAGCTTGGTTATTGGATTTGGCAGCTTCAAGTACCTTTCCGGCGAGCAGGATGTGCTCTCGTAACAATTGGGCTAGCTTAGTACCTGCAGCCTCACCGTAAAAAGGTTTAATTACATTTCCAATTTCATCTTGGTTTTTCATAATCCTAGTTAGAATCATTTGTTTGTCCGGAAGATTCGCTTCCACGCTAACAATATAACGACTCGTCCAAATCGCATGCTCAATCCAAAGCCTTCTGAAGTTAAACTTAAACTGGCAGGCAGACTCGGTCATGGCCTGTTTCTGGGTCGTTGGTGCTGGTGGTGCTGGTGGTGCTGCCTTCACGCTAAAGGCAGGTAAAATTAAAGCCATAGACAATAGCAAAACGGTAAATTTCTTCGTTATTTTTTTCAAATTAAGTTCTCCTTTTATTAAAGTAAACTCAGGAAAATTTTCTCATAAAATGGTAAATATTATTTATCATCGAAAAATGTCATAATACTTTTAATAAGAATGAATTTTGGAGTGAGAAATGATTGCTTTATTTAGAGAAAAACCATGATCCAAGAAAGAACGCGGCAATCCTTGCCCAATTTACTGAACATCAACTTGACCTCACAAAGGAATTACAAGAAACCGAACATCTTTTCAATCGATTACGAAAAAATGATAACGCTCTTCGGCCAAAGGAAATTCGTCGACTAACAGGTTCATTGGGTCAAAAAATGACAGCAGCTATTTTTCGCCTCTTATCGACCACTGCCAATGCTGATGATCTAGTAAAGATTAATATAGATCCAGAAGGAAATGTACTTCCAGATTGGAAGAGAATGCTGGACGAAGAATATTTGAACTTACATAAAAATGTCGTGAAAGAGGTCAATGTTGAAGATTTTGGGGCAATTGGCGATGGAAAGACGGACAACACTAATGCCTTTAAAAATGCGATTGGCAATGGCAATGTGAAAGTAATTATTCCTGCTGGAGTATATATCACAAAGGGAATCCAACTGCCCTCCTGGACAATGCTTGTTGGGGCAGGAAAAGGTTTGACGACCATTAAACTTCATGATTCTTCCAGAAAAGGTACCCGTCTCATTACTAACACGAATCATTGGCAAGGAAACCACCATCTTTTTGTCAGTGGCTTAAGTTTGGACTGGAATATAGAAAGGCTTGGCAACGTGGCGAAAACAAGTACCTGGGGGAATCATTCAAGCTGTTTAACCTATGCAAACGTGACATATGGCTGGGTTATGGATGTCGAAGCGATAAATCCAGGACTGCACTGCTTTGACATTTCATCAACTTTGTATAACTATGCTGGTGACGGCTTCCGTGCCCGCGGCGGCAGCAAATATGTCTGGCTTGATAACTTAACAGGTTATGGTTTTGGCGATGATGGGATCACCACCCATCACAGTAATTGTATCTTCATCACTCGCTGCCATATGTGTGATCCGAGTGGACGAGCCCATCAAAAGGGTTTTTCTAATTCGAACGGAATTGAAGTTGATGATGGTTCGAGAAATGTGGTGCTTGTTAATAATTCTTCAGCAAGATGCTTTGGTGGGGTGGAGATTAAAGCACATGAAAATTCTTCAGCCGCTTCAAATGTACAAATAATTGGACATATTTCTGTCAACGACAACCGCTCGTTTAATTTCAGGCATATTGGACATCACAAAAGTACAGAGTCTGAATCAAAAACTGCCCACAATATTATGGCGACGAATCTTCTTTCAATTGCTCCGATTTATACAGAGTTATATACAGGTTCTACGCCGCGCGGAATGGTGATCTCCGCTTATAAAAATGTTGTGATTAACCATTTTACGTTGATTGGAGATCCTGGTTATAACTACAATGGACATCCAGTCGTTGCCGTTCAGTATCGGGCCAGAAACGTCCTGTTAAATCATATGACGTTCAAAGATTTTAAAAAAGCTGGGAGCGATATTAAAGTCTTCGGTGGTAAAAATCGGGCCGAATCCATTCAAATCTATGATGTGAAGAGTGTAAATTCTGCTCCAAAAGCGATTGAAGTCGGCTCAGGTGTCAACAATGTTACAATTGAAAATAAAAAAAGCGTACACAACTGAACTGTAACCCGAATA
>NZ_JBALOS010000164.1:12969-13101 GCF_036962765.1 Neobacillus drentensis | reverse complement strand
GCCTGACACCTAATACGCAAGACGTATTAGGTGTCAGGCACCTCTTTAATCAAAAATAAATTATTAGTCTCTATCTAATAGCGCTGCCCCTGATATCCCTGGTTTGGTCATTTCGTATATATTTAAAATGAT
>NZ_JBALOS010000164.1:9191-12917 GCF_036962765.1 Neobacillus drentensis | reverse complement strand
CGTATATATTTAAAATGATATCTAACTCTTCTTCGGTAAGGACATCATACTTTAAGCATAGTTCGCGGACAGATTTGCCAGTTACAGTTGCTTCTCTAGCAATCCTTGCGGCCACTTCATAGCCGAGGTGTGGATTAACCGCCGTAATAATCCCAACACTCTTCTCCACATTCGCTTTTAAGTGTGCCTCATTTGCCTCAATTCCTACTAAACAGTGATCAGTAAATGAACGGAAGCCATTGTTCATAATACTAATAGATTGAAGCAGATTAAAAACCAAGACTGGTTCCATTACATTTAATTCCAGTTGACCAGCTTCGGACGCTAGACAAATCGTATGATCATTTCCTATTACTTGGAAGGCAATTTGATTAATTAACTCCGGCATGACGGGATTAACTTTTCCTGGCATAATCGAAGAGCCTGGCTGACGAGCTGGAAGAGTAATCTCTCCTAGTCCTGCACGAGGGCCTGAAGCCATTAACCGCAAATCATTGGCGATTTTTGACATATTCATCATACATACTTTTAACGCAGCTGAGACCTCAGTATATGCATCAGTATTCTGGGTGGCATCAACTAAATGTTCGGCATTGACCAATGGTAAGCCACTAATTGCAGCGAGCTGTTTGACAACATCTTGGATATATTTTGGATCCGCATTTAATCCTGTACCTACTGCCGTTGCTCCCATGTTAACTTCATATAAATTTTCACGAGAAAGGTGGATTCGCTTAATATCCCGTTCAATCACTCGTGAATATGCCTCAAATTCTTGGCCAAGTCGAATCGGAACAGCATCCTGAAGATGAGTACGCCCCATTTTGATTACTTTTTCAAATTGCTTCGCTTTGTCCATAAATACCTTATGCATATCCTTCATGGTCACAAGCAATTTTTCCAGTAATCTAAGTGTGGCGATATGGATAGCTGTTGGAAAAACATCATTTGTTGATTGCGACATATTCACATGGGTATTAGGACTCAAATGCATATAAGCACCTTTTTCATGGCCGAGCAATTCAAGCGCCCGGTTGGCAATCACTTCGTTAGCATTCATATTCATCGATGTGCCCGCCCCACCCTGGATAGGGTCAACAATGAACTGGTCGTTCCATTTCCCAGCGATAATTTCATCTGCTGCTTGGCTGATCACGTCTCCAAGTCCACTATACAATTGCTTCGTATTCATATTGGCAATGGCAGCAGCTTTTTTAACCATCGCAAGGGCTATTATTAATTCCTCATGAATTCGATACCCTGTAATTGGAAAATTTTCAACTGCCCTTAGGGTTTGAATCCCATAATAAACATCTGCTTGTATCTCTTTTTTTCCTAAGAAGTCTTGTTCAATTCTTTTAGTATCCATGATGATCTGTCTCCCACCCTTTTTATAAACAGTTGTTGTAAAAATATTAATCACACAAAAATAATACCAGTTTAAATAACCAATGTCTCTCATTTTTATCTTGAATACTCTATTAAAATAATATTTGAATAAAAATATCTGGTATCCTTACATGTACAAACCGAAAAAAAACCTAGTCAAAACAAACCATTGGATGTTCAAATACCTTCCCCTTTGAAATCCAATTAAAAAAAGAGGCTAGTCCAGAAGTTTGTGTATCACAACTTTTTGGATTGCCTCTTTAATTCTAATTAGCGGATGACGTCGTCAACAAACATGTTTTCCTAATTCCTCCCACTATTTAAAAGAATGATTGAATTTTTCCAGGAGCTTCCCAAATAGTTCACGTTCCTGGTCAGACCAATCTTCCAGAAGTTCTGCCACTCTCTTCAAACGTGCCTGTTTATAATGGAATAAATCCTCTGTACCCTGATCTGTTAGTTGAAGTGAATAGGCCCTTCCGTCCAAAGGATCGGGAATTCTGTACAATTGACCTTTATGCTCTAAAGCGGCTGCCTGTCGACTGACTGTTGATATATCTAACTTGAATTCCTCCGCTAATACTTTAACCCCAACAGCCCCCTTCGTTTTGATCCGATGAAGGATCAAATAAGCCGATCGATCAAGATTCCCGAACTTTTTATTGCTGGATATGGAAGTGGTTCGGCGAATTAAAACGGCTAATTCAAGCTCTATCATTTCTAAAGATTGATGATCCATATACTTTCCTACCTCACAGTTACCCTTTTTTCCTTAGTAATTATGATAACATACGTGTCTTATCATTAGTAAATTCTAACAGACTATATTGCAAAAACACTATTGACGTAGTGGAAATCAGTTGTATAATACAATTATATACTTTCATCATACAACTAATTCAAAAAGTTGGAAAGAGTCTGCAAGTAGATTCATACAAACAATAGGGGGAAATTTAATGGCACCAACACAACAATCTAATATTGGAACATCACAACAGATGTTGGAGGCAACAAATAAGTCAGGGTTACTTACACAGCCAAAAGCAGTCTGGGCTGTATTTTTTGCAAGTATTATTGCCTTTATGGGCTTGGGTCTAGTAGATCCTATTTTACCGGCAATCGCCGAACAATTACATGCTTCACATAGTGAAGTAACCTTGCTTTTCACTAGTTATAATGCCGTAATGGCAGTAGCTATGCTAATAACGGGAGTGATCTCATCTAGAATTGGGATCAAATGGACATTACTTTCTGGAATCGTGATTATTGCGGTCTTTTCGGCACTGGGCGGGATTTCAAACGGGATTTGGACCCTTGTAGGACTGCGAGGCGGCTGGGGTCTTGGAAATGCATTGTTTGTAGCAACAGCTTTATCTGCTATTGTATCACTTTCCAATAGTGGAACAGCAAAAGCTATCATTTTGTACGAAGCAGCAATTGGTCTTGGAATCTCAGTTGGTCCACTCCTTGGCGGCTGGCTTGGCGCTATGTCTTGGCGAGGTCCATTTCTTGGGGTGGCAACATTAATGGTCATTGCCTTCATTGGCCTCATTATCCTGATGCCCAAACCAACTGCTCAAACTGGAATAAAGTCTCGAACTTCATTAATGGATCCATTCCGCGCATTAAAACATCGTTCACTGCTTGTTTTCGGTATTGCAGCTGCACTTTATAATTTTGGCTTCTTCACTTTACTGGCCTATGCACCATTTGTAATGGGCTTGGATGAGCACGGATTAGGCTACGTATTTCTAGGTTGGGGTATTTTACTGGCGCTCACCTCAGTTTTTATGGCTCCAAAATTAACCGAATGGTTTGGAACCATAAAATCAATGTGTTTGATGTTACTTTTGTTTGCCGTCCTTTTGATCGCGATGGGGATATGGACATCTACACAGTGGGTCATCATTGCAGCTGTTATTCTAGCCGGCGCATTATTAGGTAATAACAATACTCTAATTACTACTGCCGTGATGAATGCAGCACCGGTTGAACGTTCAACGGCATCTGCTGCCTATAGCTTCCTCCGTTTTATTGGAGGTGCAATTGCACCATTTACTGCAGGAAAACTAGCTGAAATTTATAATCCAAGTGTTCCATTCCTTGTTGGAGCAGGGTTTGTGGTTATTTCGGTACTATTTATCTGGGTTAATACGAAACATGTTAAGCATGTAGATCATATCGGTATAGGCCACTAAAACTTACTAGGAGGATCTGTGATTGCAGATCCTTTTTTAAGGACTCTTTTCGTAAACTTTTTTAGCTTTCGGAACTTAATAATGATCATTTACTAAGTTTCTAGGCAATTTCCGCAAATGTTTTTACGAAAAGATGCCA
>NZ_JBALOS010000164.1:0-9161 GCF_036962765.1 Neobacillus drentensis | reverse complement strand
CTTTTACGAAAAACAACAAGAAATGCGAAAATAGCCTCTTTTAATGGATATCTTTCTTCTTAAAACGGCCACCGCGAACTTCCGATATATCACCGATCGCTAAAAATGCAGACGGATCTATATCCTGAACAATTGTGTTTAACTTAGACTCTTCCAACCTCGTAATAATACTGAAGATGACCTTCTTACTATCACCAGTGAATGCACCTTGCCCTTTAATGTATGTTACTCCCCTTCCAAGCCTAGCATTTATGGCATTTCCAATCTCTTCTGCTTCATCACTTATAATCCAAACAGATTTTGATTCTTCTAAGCCGGCTACAACTGTATCAATCGCCTTCGATGCAATAACATAAGCCAACAAGGAATACATGGCGCGATCCCAGCTAAATACAAAACCAGCAGCTCCTAAAATAAAAATATTAATGAACATGATAATTTGTCCAACCGAAAACGGGACTTTTTTCGTGATCAAAAGTGCCAGTATTTCTGTTCCGTCCAGCGCGCCGCCATTACGGATGACTACACCAACACCAATTCCTAGAATCATCCCTCCAAAAACGGTTGCCAGAAGAATGTCGTCGGTAAATGCGGGAATGGGGTGAAAAAATGAAGTAAAAATCGATAAAACGATAATTCCGTACACAGTCGAAATAGCAAAGGTTTTTCCCATCTGCTTATATCCCATATAAACAAATGGTAAGTTTAAAATGAGGATGAAGAGCCCTAATTTCCAGCCAGTTATATGTGCAAGCATGATGGAAATACCTGTAATTCCTCCATCAATAACATGGTTTGGAACGAGAAATATTTCTAACCCGGTTGCCATAAGAATAGCTCCAATAGTGATGGCGATTGCCCTGAGAATAATCTTTCTGAGTGGTAACTTCCGGTGTTGAATTTTTTCTTGAGTAAGTTCTGTCACATAATCACTTCTTTCCGTAAAATTTAGCCATTCATTATTTNNGATGAACTTAAGTTCATCTTTGTTATCACTTACTTGGATTAATCTCCCCAATTTCTCCAAAAAAATAGCTAAAATCCAATTGATTTTAGCAACTGTTACTCATTTATTCACCTTCTGTTGCTCGTTCAATAATAATATCTTCAATAACCCGATGTTTACTTAACTGACCTGTGTGGATAATTTGCTGACCTAACGTTTGTCTCTTCTTGACCATTTGGTCCACTTCCTTTAAAAGCAGACCAGAAAATAATAAATAAGGAATAACAATTACTTTACCGGCAGTATCTTTAGAAATGGTCTCTAGACCTTCTTTAAGCCTTGGCTCAGTTGCTGCTAAAAAGCAAACCGCAACATTCTTTATTCCAAGTCGATCACTAATTCCCTTGGTTATCGCAGTGAATGCTGTGTGAATGCTCTTGTCACTACTTCCCCTTCCGACAATTAAGATCGAATCATGTGCTGATAAATCAACAACTGTTTTCCTAACCAGCTCCGCAATCCCATCGAGAATCTTCCCATGAACACCAAAAGGATCTCTGATATTAACGTTAATAGTTGGAAACCTCTTGCAAAGAGAAGAAAGAGCTTGTGGAATATCTTCTTTAATATGACCTGCAGCCAATAAAAATAAAGGAACGACAGTAATCTCTGTCGCTCCTTTATCCACACAGTGCAGAAAGCCCTCTTCAATACCTGGCTTGGTCAACTCGAGAAAACAGATTTCCTGAATTTCCACATTTATTCGATCCATCACTCTATGTATAAAAGATTTGGCTTCTTCAGCGCCCTCTTTTGACCTTGTCCCATGACCAATGTACAGAATTGCTTTCACCCGCACTGCTCCTTCCTTGCTTGTCTATCATATTTTTACCATTAATGAGAGTATCATACTTCTCATCAAAAGCGAAGGAACCACCGCTTATTTGAGAATGTTTTTCTCTCTCAAATAAGCAAAGACTTGGTCCACTGCCTCTTCTACTGTTACTTGATCAGAGTTAATAGTGATTTCCGGTTGCTCAGGTGCTTCATAAGGTGAGTCGATACCTGTAAAATCCTTTATCTCACCACGGCGTGCTTTCGCATAAAGCTGCTTTGGATCGCGACGTTCACATTCTTCAATCGGACAATTTATGAACACTTCAATAAATTCACTGTCTTCAAACAAAGCGCGCACTTGATCACGATCAGAACGGAATGGAGAAATAAAGGCGGTTGTCACTACTTTTCCACTATCGACAAACAATTTAGCCACTTCACCAATTCTTCTGATATTTTCTGTTCGGTCATAATCGGAAAAACCAAGATCCTTATTTAAACCGTGACGAATATTGTCCCCATCAAGAACATACTCACTGATTCCCTGGCGGAATAGTTCGTGTGATACAGCATTGGCGATGGTTGATTTACCAGACCCTGAGAGTCCAGTAAACCAAAGAGCACAGCTTCCATGCCCATTTTTTTCGCGCCGATTTTCTTTTGAAATAGATGTTTCATGCCATGTAATATTTGTTGGTTTAGCCATAGTTCTTTTTCCTCCTACACGGATGCTGTTTCTTTCATTCCTTCGATTAGGACTTCTACAACCTCTTTACGGCTAAAGGTGGATGGAGGCAGCACGCCTGAACGAAGCATCTCTCTTACCTTTGTACCAGAAAGGATTACTCTGTCTTCCTTGCTATGCGGGCAAGTTTTATCAGAAGCCATTCCTTCACATTTAGTGCAATAGAAGCTATGTTCAAAGAACAATGGCTTAATACCAAGCTCTTCTTCAGTAAAATTACTAAAAATGTACTGTGCATCGTATGTTCCGTAATAGTTGCCAACTCCGGCATGGTCACGGCCGACAATGAAATGAGTGCAGCCGAAATTCTTCCGGGCAAGCGCATGGAAAATCGCTTCCCTTGGACCTGCATATCTCATTGCTGCTGGATATACACCTAACTGGACACGCTCGCTTGGATAATAATTATCAAGTAACACACGATAGCTTTTTAGACGAACCTCTGCAGGGACATCATCTGACTTTGTTTCCCCAACAAGCGGGTTTACAAACAAGCCATCAACTGTCTCAAGGGCAGCTTTTTGGATGTATTCATGTGCACGATGAATTGGATTCCTAGTTTGGAAGCCTACAACTGTCTTCCAGCCCTTTTCTTCGAAAATGGCCCGAGTTTCCTTTGGCTCAAACCATACATCACCGAATACTCCTTTTTCTGATTTCTTTACTAACACGATTTCACCCGCCACATAGACAGGACCTCTTTCATAAAGTCGCTTTACACCTGGGTGAGCAAGTTCTTCTGTTTTATAGACTTCAAGTGCTTCCTTGTCTAAATCAGGTTCATACCATTCTGAAACTTTAATGACTCCATAAACCACATTTTTGTGAGTAAGTTTGATTTCTTCTCCAACAACAAGTGTTTCAGCTACTTGATAAGAAACTGGGAGTGTTACTGGAATCGACCAAATCGTATTGTCTGCTAAGCGCATATTGTTCACAACGGATTCATAATCTGCTTTTCCAAGAAACCCTTTTAAAGGACTAAACAGGCCAATTCCGATTAATTCAAGGTCACTTAAGGCAATCGCATCAATTTCCAATTCTCTTGCTACAGATGATAGATCGTAATTAGGGTCAAACGCTTGGATAAGTTCTCCTCCATGAGGCTTTGGTAAGTATGACATGTTTATCAACCTTTCTTTTGAAGTTTTCATTTATTTGTTTCCTTCGGATGGCTCTTCTTTACTTAGAGTGCAATCCGCATTCCGTTTTACTGCTGCCTGACCAACGTCCTTCACGGGAGTCACCATTTGTTCCAACCGCTTGTGTACAAGGGAAACAGCCTATACTTGGATAGTTTTGGTCATGCAATTGGTTATATGGAAGGTCCTTTTCCCTGATGTATTCCCAAACCTCATCCCAAGTCCAGTGAATGAGGGGACAGATTTTTATATTTTGAAATTTATCATCCTTATTGATGAATTGAGTATCCTTCCTCGTTGGAGACTGCTCCCTGCGAAGACCTGAAATCCATGCGTCTTTTGGGGTTAATGCCTCGCGTAAAGGAATGACTTTCCTGATTTGACAGCACTGATTAGGTTCCCTTTTCCATAATGCCGAACCGTACTCCGCTGCTTGCTGGTCTAAGGTCAATTTTGGTGTTTTTCTCTCAATTTGTAACTCTGGAAAACGCGCCTCAATTTTATCGATTACCTCATACGTTTCAGGAAAGTGAAGGCCTGTATCTAAAAAAACAATCTGAGCATCTTTTTTCACTTGATAAATTAAATCGATTAACACGATGGCTTCTGCACCAAAACTGGAGGCATAGATTATTTTATCTTCAGGATACTGGCTGAATGCCCATTCTAAAACAGAGCGAGCTCCTTTTGTCTTGTCTTGTATGGAAAAAGTATCAGAAATTTGATTCCAATCTTCATACGTCACTGCTTTTGTCATCCCAATGGACCCCCTTCTAAAGTAAGATGGCAGACATTCACCCCGGGTTGGGTGTAGACGGCCTCTAGTTTGTCTAGTCAGCGAATTCTATTTGATTGAAGACGAACTTTTTCATTTTTTTCAATTTGCACGATTTTCCCATCTTGTACTATTAGAGTAATAGAACCATATTTTAATGAATCGAGCATCCGTTCAATATGTTCCTGTATCTCTTGCCAGTCTGAGCTTACCAAATGATTCGCCCCCTAAAAAAAACGCCCATCCATTCAGGAAAGGCATTTAAAACCTTATCTCCCAAAATAAGAATCATTTTGCTGGAATTGGCACCTTGCAATGCAGGTTGCCGTGCTTCATCGGACCAGACCCTCAGCNNTATTAATCCTACCATACACATAGGAATTGTCAAGATGATTTGTTATAATATTTTAAAAAGTGTAAATGAAGAATTCCGTAAGAAATGAACGAGGCAGACATGTTAGATTGTCTGCCTCGTTCTTATTTACTATATTGATTAATTTACGGAATAATCTTTGTTGTTCTTGCTTTTTCTGCTGTTTGTTGAATCCGTTTACTTAATGGTTTTTTTAAGAGGAGAGCTAAAAGTAAGCTCAAAACAATAAAGACAACCATTGCCCTAATATCTTTTAACACTACATCCACGATCATTCCACCGACTGTTTCACGGAGCATACTTACCGCATAGGTAAATGGCATAAAAGGGTTAATGGTTTGAAAAAAAGATGAAGTCAAACTCACTGGAAAGGTAGCACCAGAACTTGAGATTTGTAGCACCAAGAAGATGATTGATAACCCTTTTCCGATATTGCCAAAGACCGAACATAAGGAATAAGTGATAGTGACAAACACCATGCTGATAAAAATACTTAATAGTACAAACCAGAGTTTGTCCACCACATACGTATGAATGAAGAACAAATCTCCAATGGACACAATAGCAGCTTGAAAGATTCCGATGGTAAGAAACGTAAAAAGCCTTCCTAAAAAAAGCTGGTAACCGTTAAAACCAGTATCTGGATTTTCAACATCCACTTTTAGTGAGGCAATTAAAAGTGTCGCTCCTACCCAAAGAGCAAGCAATGTGTAAAACGGAGTCATTGCGGATCCATAGTTCGGAATAGGAAATAACCGCTTTGTTTTTAATAAAATCGGATTAGACAAGAAACTACTTTCCTTTTGCGGATCATGCTTTAGAAATTGGATTAAATTGTACATATTTACACTGCTTTCGAACCTTCTAATTTTATCTGCAGCACTCCTTATTTTCGTCTCAAATCCTGGTAAATCGTTACGAGCAAAGTCCGCTGCTTTGTGGACTGCTTCTACTACAGCAGGGAGCCTTGTTCTAATTAGGTCGGAAGCTTTTCGAATGTCCTCCTCCACTTTTGGCAAATCCGTTCGGGCAAAGTCGGCAGCCTTATGTATTTTTAATTCATAGGTTGGAAAATCATTTTTAAAAAAATCGACTGCTGAATTAATCCCCTTGGTCATTGTGTCCACTTGCTGTTGAAGACCGGCCTGTGTTTCATTTACATTACGACGGATTTTTACTAGTTCCTCGTATATCTGACTAAGCTGACCTTGACTAGTTGTAGTTTCAGTCTCTTCGGCTCCGGCCCCCTTCATTTGATCTAGGGTTTGTTTTATTTCGGTTTCAATTACTGTTAAATTGGTCCCTATACCTGTGATTATATCTTTGCTATTCTGCAATCCTGAAATCTTTTCTTGCAGGACAATCACTTTGTCACCAGTTTCCTTTATTAGCGGCAAACTTGCTTCAACCTTTAAGATACTGTTACCTGCCTGCTGAATCTCTGGTATTCTCTGTTCTAACTCAATAATCTTTTGCCCTTTTTCCTGTATTTCAGGCAACTTTCTCTCAAGTTCAATTGCCTTTATACCCATTTTCTCAATCTCCGGCAGAGCCTTTTCTAATTCAAAAATCTGTTTTTCCACATTATTAATGGATGGTAGTGCTTGTTCCAGTTCAATACCAGCTTTATAAAATCCTTTGAAAATTGCATCGCTTACTGTTTTGATAAAAGCTTGGCTTATTTGAGCGGTTACGCTTGAGGCTCCTGAACTGGCAATTTTCGGAGCTACAGCATTGATCTTTTCATTTACAGCGAACTCGATTTCTGGTTTTTGGGGATTGACCTCAAGAATACTGGACAGCTTCTTCGAAAAATCCTTGGGAATAATGAGATAGGCATAATAACTTCCTTTGTCCACACCACTTTCTGCTTCCTTCCGATTGACAAAGACCCAACCAAGTTGATGATTCCTTCTAAGAATTTTTACGGTATCATTTCCAACATTTATTTTTTTCCCGCGTACCTGCGTTCCTTCATCCTCGTTACTAACAGCCACACGAATCCCTGATGTATTGCCATATGGGTCCCACATTGACTTAATGTTTACCCAAGCATATGCAGAAGGCAGGGCCATAAGTGCCATCACTAAAAACAAGACTGTAGGAACACGACTGATATTTTTCCAATCTGTTATATAAACGTGCCAAACCTTCCCAATCATAATTCCCCCCTTTACAGACATTCTATTTCCATTATCTTTACACTATTTGAAAATTTTGATTCAGGGGACATAAGTATTAGATGAAAGAGGTTCACCAACAAAAAAAACTGCCTGAGAATTTTTCTCAGGCAGTTTTTTATTTAGTAACATCATTGTTATCAACATTATAATTGTATTGCGAACGGTCAACAGGTGTAAAGTTTTCAGGTTTATAGAAGCGTAATAAATCTCCATTCACGACTTTATCTGAAAGCTTTAATTTATATTCGACGCTTTTCTGATCTTTCTTTGCTTCTTCATTTTTGGCTTTATCTAATTTCATTCCCGTTTTGGAATCATAGAATTTACCATCAATAGATGTGATTGTTGAACTTACAAAATCTCCATTTCTAAATGGCACTAAATCATCATGCTGTTTAGATAGTAGGTCGGTTCCAAATTGAACATACTCTTTTGTATCGGTTCCAAGTAAGTGAAGAAGTGTTGGAAGAAGATCGATTTGACCACCGTATTCGTGGTTTACCCCACCTTCCATTCCTGGAACACGAATAAATAATGGTACACGCTGTAATCCACTATTTTCAAATGGTGTAATTTCTTTACCCATTACTTGTGACATTGCTTTATTATGGTTTTCAGAAATTCCATAGTGATCACCATACATGACAATAATGGAACGATCGTATAAACCAGATTTTTTCAGGTAATCAAAGAATTGCTTCAATGCTTCATCCGCATATCGTGCGGTTTGAAAATAACCATCAACAGATTTATCACCGGTTGTACCTGGTGCAATCGTTGCGTCTTCTTCATTAATTGGATACGGATAATGATTTGATACCGTAATAAATTTTGTATAGAAAGGCTCTGGTAAAGATTCCAACAGCGGAATGGATTGCTCATAAAAAGGCTTGTCCTTCAGCCCATACTCAGCTAAGTCTTTAGAATCTATTTGATAGTAGTTTGAATCAAAGAACTTGTTGAAGCCAAATGATTTATAAATTTCATTACGATTCCAGAAGCTTCCTGAATTCCCGTGGAACACTGCTGACGTGTAGCCTTGCTGACCCAAAATGGCAGGTGCAGCCTGATAAGTGTTTAATCCTTTCGTCGTGTAAGCTGAACCTTGAGATAATCCATATAATGAATTTTCCAACATAAATTCAGCATCCGATGTTTTCCCTTGTCCAGTTTGATGGAAGAAGTTATCAAAGTATAGGGTATTTTGATCTTTCGTTAATGAATTTAAAAATGGCGTTACTTCTTCCCCATTCAACTTGTAATTAATAAGGAAGTTTTGCATGGATTCAAGATGTAAATAGATGACATTCATCCCTTTTCCAGCACCATAGTAAGCTGGATTTGGCTCTGCATAATTAGATTTTGTATAGTTAACGACTTCAGTAATATCATCACTGCTCGCCATAACTCTTTGTGCTGATGCTTTCGTACTTTGGACAGCATCATAAATGGTGTAATTGTACATTCCTAAATATTTCACGATATAGTTTCGGTCAAATCCTCTAGTTAATAATTGAGGACGGTCCGTTTCAGCTAAGGCTAAATTCGCACTTGAAATCGCAATGGCCATTGAAAATAGCGCCGCAACTTTCCCACGATTCATGTCGTTTGCTTCTATTTTTACAAAACGAAAAACAAGTAAGGCAATTAACACAATGGTGTCAATGAAGAATAAAAAATCATATGGCTTTAATAATGAAAAGACACTGCTGCTAACATCGCCAAAGTTTTGAGTCTGCGTTAAGGTTGGTAAGGTAATAAAATCACTAAAGAATCGGTAAAATAAGACATTTGCATATAAAAGAAACGATAAAAGAAAATCTATTACAATCAGCCCAATATACTTTTTTCTACCTTTTAAAAAGAAAGCAACGCCTAAGAAAAGTAAAGCAGATCCAAGCGGATTGATAAATAATAGAAACTTCTGAAGAGAATTTTCTATTCCTAAGTTAAATTGCGTTAATTGAACGATATATGTTTTTATCCATAAGAAAAATACTGTCAAAAAGAAAAAGCCAACATATTTATTAAAAATACTTTGACCTCTTTGCAATAAGTTATTCATAATAGCACCTACCTTGAAATCTATGATTATATAATTACAGTCTTTATTTTTAAATGGATGGTATTGCTCCTAATAGACTAACATCTATTGTAACG
>NZ_JBALOS010000163.1:0-37107 GCF_036962765.1 Neobacillus drentensis | reverse complement strand
GTCTAGCTCCAGCGCCCAGGGGCTCGGGTCATAAGCCCCTGACCCAGACGCTTCCGCTTTTCAATTTTTTTTTGTAAATTTTATGCTTCATACTTGCAAAAGATTTTGAGATTCATTATTATAATAATTGTGTTAGCACTCATTAATAGAGAGTGCTAATAAGTCAGAATTACATATATCTTTGAGGAGGTTGTTTGATTTGTTAAGACCATTAGGTGATCGTATTATCATTGAGCTTGTTGAATCAGAAGAAAAAACTGCAAGCGGGATTGTTTTACCGGATTCAGCGAAAGAAAAGCCTCAAGAAGGAAAAGTTGTTGCCGTTGGTACTGGCCGCGTACTTGAAAGCGGAGAGCGTGTAGCACTTGAAGTTTCTGTAGGCGATCGTATTATCTTCTCAAAATACGGTGGTACAGAAGTAAAATATCAAGGTACTGAATACTTAATTTTACGCGAATCAGATATTCTAGCAGTTGTAGGTGCTTAATTAAAAAAGTGGCAGCGCCCGTTTTAGCGGTTCACACGCTGGGCGCCAGAGCCAGACAAATAGATAAGTTTTAAAAAATAGAGTTAAACAATATGAGGAGGTTTTTAAATAATGGCTAAAGAGATTATGTTTAGTGAAGAAGCACGCCGCGCTATGCTTCGTGGTGTTGATGCTCTAGCAAATGCAGTAAAAGTTACTCTTGGACCTAAAGGCCGAAACGTGGTTCTTGAGAAGAAATTCGGTTCTCCACTTATCACAAATGACGGTGTAACAATCGCAAAAGAAATCGAATTAGAAGATGCATTTGAAAACATGGGTGCAAAACTTGTTGCTGAAGTAGCAAGCAAAACAAACGATGTTGCCGGTGACGGTACAACAACTGCAACTGTTCTTGCTCAAGCGATGATTCGCGAAGGCTTAAAGAACGTAACTGCTGGTGCAAACCCAATGGGAATCCGTAAAGGGATCGAAAAAGCAGTTATTGCAGCTGTAGAAGAATTAAAAGCAATTTCTAAACCAATCGAAAACAAAGCATCAATCGCACAAGTTGCTGCAATCTCTGCTGCTGACGAAGAAGTTGGTCAATTAATTGCAGAAGCAATGGAGCGCGTTGGCAACGACGGCGTTATCACTATTGAAGAATCTAAAGGTTTCACAACTGAATTAGATGTAGTAGAAGGTATGCAATTTGACCGTGGTTACACTTCTGCTTACATGGTAACAAACACAGATAAAATGGAAGCTGTTTTAGAAAATCCATATATCTTAATTACAGACAAGAAGATTTCTAGCATTCAAGAAATCCTTCCCGTTCTTGAGCAAGTAGTTCAACAAGGCAAGCCGCTATTATTAGTTGCTGAAGATGTTGAAGGTGAAGCATTATCTACTTTAGTAGTTAACAAGCTGCGCGGAACATTCAATGCTGTTGCTGTTAAAGCTCCTGGCTTTGGTGACCGCCGTAAAGCAATGCTTGAAGATATCGCTGCTCTAACTGGCGGGGAAGTTATCACTGAAGAGTTAGGCCGTGAACTTAAAACAACTACAATCAACTCTTTAGGCCGTGCGGTTAAAGTTGTTGTAACCAAAGAAAATACAACAATCGTTGAAGGTGCAGGAGATTCTGCGGAAATCGCAGCTCGTGTTAACCAAATCCGCGTTCAATTAGAAGAAACTACTTCTGAATTCGACCGTGAAAAATTACAAGAGCGCTTAGCTAAATTAGCTGGCGGTGTAGCAGTAATCAAAGTTGGTGCTGCAACTGAAACTGAATTAAAAGAGCGCAAACTTCGTATCGAGGACGCGTTAAACTCAACTCGTGCTGCAGTTGAAGAAGGTATCGTATCCGGTGGTGGTGTAGCCCTTCTAAACGTATACAGCAAAGTGGCTGAAATCCAAGCAGAAGGCGATATACAAACAGGTATCAACATCGTATTACGTGCGATGGAAGAGCCTGTACGCACAATCGCTCACAACGCTGGTCTTGAAGGATCTGTTATCGTTGACCGCTTAAAGCGTGAAGAAATCGGCACAGGTTTCAACGCTGCAAATGGCGAATGGGTTAACATGATTCAAGCAGGTATCGTGGATCCAACTAAAGTTACTCGTTCAGCTCTTCAAAACGCTGCATCTGTAGCGGCTATGTTCTTAACAACTGAAGCAGTTGTTGCTGACAAACCAGAACCAGCTGGATCAGGCATGGGTATGCCTGATATGGGCGGTATGGGTGGAATGGGCGGCATGATGTAATAAGGGAGTTAAAACCCTATTATATCAAGGTTCCATTGAACCAGTTTAAAAATCTGTCTGCGGGTTTGTCCGCGGAAATCAATAAAAGAATAAACAACTATTGGAGAAGGCCTCTCATCAGTTTGCTAAAAACTGTTGAGAGGCCTTTTCTTTTATTTTGGGGTCATATGGTGAAGATATTAACATGCTTGAAAAAACTTATGGTTTTTTTAATTACAAAAAAGCTTTTATTAATTAAATATTCTACTAAATTAGTCTGTTAATTTATAAGATTGGGTTATATTTATTGTACTTTCAAGGTAAATCGTTTTCAAAGTGGATAAGTAGTTTTCTTCTAAGGATGATTGTGAAATGGAGCACAGAAACATGGAAGGCTTTAAATAAGCATTGGAACAATTTTGGGGTCGAAAGTAATATTTCTTGAAAGGGGAGAGATAATCATGAAAACATTGCGTGATATGGCGTTACAAATGCACCGGGATAAACAAGGGAAATTAGAAGTGAGAGCAAAGGTGGAGATTAAAAATGCAAATGATTTGAGCTTAGCGTATTCACCTGGTGTCGCGGAGCCTTGTAAGGAAATCTATGAAGATCGAAATAGAGTATATGAATACACGATGAAAGGCAACACCATTGCCGTCGTCTCAGATGGTTCGGCGGTATTAGGGCTTGGGAATATCGGTCCGGAAGCAGCGATGCCAGTAATGGAAGGCAAAGCAGTTTTATTTAAGAATTTTGCTAACGTAGATGCATTCCCTATTTGTTTAAATACACAGGATGTTGAAGAAATAATTGAAACAGTAAAGCACCTTGAACCAACATTTGGTGGGGTAAACTTAGAAGATATTTCAGCTCCAAGATGTTTTGAAATTGAAGAACGCCTGAAGAAAGAAACAAATATCCCTATTTTTCATGATGACCAACATGGTACAGCCATTGTAACGGTTGCCGGATTAGTCAATGCTCTTAAACTAGTAAATAAGAAAATAGACGAAATTAAAGTCGTAATAAATGGTGCGGGTGCTGCGGGTGTAGCAATTGCTCAATTGCTAAATCGTTTTGGTGTGTATGATGTCATTCTATGTGATACAAAAGGTGCAATTTATGAAAATCGTGAATATGGGATGAATCCAATTAAAGAAAAGATCGCTAAAAAGACGAACCGTAACAATGCAGAGGGAAGCTTAGAGGAAGTAATTGTCGGTGCTGATGTTTTTGTTGGTGTATCTGTTGCAGGTGCAGTAACAAAGGAAATGATTTTAACAATGAGAAGGGATGCAATTATTTTTGCAATGGCAAACCCTGTTCCAGAAATTAGGCCAGATGAGGCAAAAGCTGCAGGAGCAAAAGTAATAGGAACAGGACGTTCAGATTTTCCAAATCAGGTCAATAACGTGCTCGCTTTTCCAGGAATTTTTCGGGGGGCTCTAGATGTTCAAGCAACAGAAATAAATGAAGAAATGAAAAAGGCTGCCGTATACGCCATTTCTTCACTCATTTCAGAAGAAGAACTATCAGAAGACTATGTGATACCTAACCCTTTTGATGACCGAGTAGCATTTGCGGTAGCAAAAGCTGTTGCAACTTCGGCTGTAGAAACAGGTGTAGCGCGGAAATCTTTTGTCACCAAGTAACAAAGGTGAATGGGGGTGACAGGCACCATATCCAATTATGGCGGAGGCCATTTTTCTAATTGGATGATTTATGATAAAGGCTGCTTAAAGCTCTTTTATGAGCTTAGCAGTCTTTTGTCATTTTATGCTTAAGTCTTATACATACTAATATTATGAAAATAACTGGAGGAGATTATGAAGAAAGGCAAACTTAGTTTACAAGCCATTATTATTATTTTTGTATGCATTGTCGTTGCTTTATCACTTGGAATAACTGATTTTATAATAAGCAAAAGAATTACCTCCAGTGTGGAAGAGACACAGAAAGAAAAAGCCCTCAATGTTGCAAGGATGATTTCCTTAAGCCCGCTGGTGATTGATGCTTTAGATGGGGGAACCAGTCATGCGGTAATACAAGAATATGCCAGCCAAGTTAAAGATAAAACGAATGTTAACTTCGTTGTCGTTATGGATATGAAAGGAATTCGGCTTTCCCACCCAGATCCCAGTAAAGTGGGGAAGCACTTCAGAGGAGGAGATGAAGGGCCTGTTCTTAAAGGAAAGGAGTATGTTTCCATTTCAAAGGGAACACTCGGTCGATCCATGCGGGCATTTACTCCAATAAAGAATTCACATGGAAAACAAGTAGGTGCGGTTGCTGTAGGAATTTCTTTAGAAAACGTTACAAAGGCGGTCCATAAAGGACGGATGGGGATCGTTATTGGGACGTTAATTGGAATCCTAATAGGTGTAATCGGTGCAGTGGGCCTGGCAAGATACATAAAAAAAACCCTTTTAGGACTTGAGCCATTTGCTATTGCTAAGCTGCTTGAAGAACGTAGTTCCATGCTTCAGTCTGTGCGTGAAGGAATAATAGCCATCGACCAAGAAGGGAAAATCACACTTGTAAACAGGGCAGCCAGTAAGCTTTTTACGAGAGCCGGTCTTGAAGAGAACCCAATGGGTATGAACATTGAAGCTTATTTGCCTGAGACACGGTTAACTCGCATTATAAAATCGGGTGAAACCGAATTGGATCAAGAACAAATCCTGAATGGGGTGACCATTTTAGTAAACAGGGTTCCGGTGGTTGTGGAAAATAGGCCGGTCGGAGCTATCGCTACATTCCGTGATAAAACCGAAGTCCGATTGTTGGCCGAACAGCTCACAGGTGTGCGTAACTATGCGGATGCTCTCCGTGCCCAGGCGCATGAATTCATGAACAAACTTCATGTCATCCTTGGCCTGGTCCGAACTGAACAATATGATACACTTGCTAACTATGTGAGTGAAACGGTTAACCACCGTGAAACAGAAATGGGCTTTGTAACGAAGAAGATTAAAGATCCAGTTCTTGCTGGATTTTTAATTGGCAAACTAAGCTTTGCCAGAGAATCAGGTGCTTCTTTATCTTTTGATTGTGTAAGTGAACTTCCCAAGCCTGCAAACTCGGAAATCACACATGAGTTGATCACAATCATTGGAAATCTCTTCGATAACGCAATGGAGGCGATTGCGGACAGTCTAAACAAAAAAGTCGGTCTTAAACTTGATTATGCAGAGGATATTTTAACAATCGAGGTTAAAGACACAGGGATGGGAATGACGAAATCAATCCAAAACAAAATACTGGATAAAGGCTTCTCGACGAAAGGAGAAAACCGCGGATTCGGATTATATCTTTTAGCGCAGGCAATTGAAAGACTTGAAGGGGACATGATTATTTCGTCTAAGCCTGGAAAGGGAACGAATTTTGCTGTGTATATACCCTATAAAGCAGAGGATGAATAGAATTGATTAATGTAATGATTGTCGAAGATGATCCGATGGTAGCGGAAATCAATAAACAGTATCTTTCCAAAATTGATGGGTTCCGTTTGGCTGCAACAGTCAATTCAGTAGATGAAGCCATCCGATTTTTGGGAAAGAATGATATTCAGCTCATTCTTCTAGATATTTTTATGCCGGGAAAGCTGGGTCTAGAGCTGTTAGCGTACCTTCGGAAAAATGACCTTGAAATTGATGTCATCATCATTTCAGCGGCCTCAGATCTTGAACGAATTAAGAGGGCATTAAGGTATGGTGTTGTCGACTATTTAATTAAGCCATTCGAGTTTGAACGGTTTAACGCTGCACTTGCTACCTACCTTGAGCAAACTCGGTTCATTGATAAGCAGGAATCGGTTAGTCAGCAGGAGCTCGATCACTTACTTTTGCACAGAGACGAAGCTGTTGTAGCAGAAGAACTGCCAAAGGGGTTAACGAAGGATACCTTAAAGCAGGTATGGGATGCGATTCATGGATTGAAGGACGGGCCTTTTTCTACTGATGAAGTAGCAAATGTTGTAGGAATATCAAGGGTTTCTGCAAGAAAATATCTAAATTTCCTAAAGGACTTAGGAATCCTTGAGGTCAAGGTTATCTATGGAACCGTCGGAAGGCCAGTATACCAACATGAATATAACAAATTTAAAGAGCACTTAATAAAAAACTTTCTGTAAGCAGTTTTTGAAACTGCTTACTTTTTTTATTTACAAAAAGAATTATTAAACTTTCATAATCTATGAAAACGGTTTACACGGGAATATGATAGACATGTAGCAAGACAAAGGAGGATTAAAAAATGCAAATTCCAATTAAGAAAACGCTTGATAAAATTCCAGGTGGACTGATGGTGGTTCCGCTTTTTTTAGGGGTACTAACAAATACATTTTTTCCACAGGTTTTACAAATTGGAAGTTTTACAACAGCATTATTCAGTAAAGAAGCATCATCAACCATTTTGGCATGTTTTATGTTTTTAATTGGTTCACAAATTAATTTCAAATTAGCACCAAAGGCATTAAAAAAGGGTGCAATATTATTAACTGGAAAATTTATTGTAGGTGCTGGTATTGGTTTAGCTGTAGCAGCGATTTTTGGGCCTGCTGGAATACTAGGATTATCGCCATTAGCCATCCTTGCAGCGTTATTAAATGCTAATGGCGGGTTATATGCATCTCTTGCTTCATCGTATGGTGACGAAACGGATGTAGGCGCATATGCTTTATTTTCTTTAAAAGATGGTCCATTTTTCACATTAGTGGCATTAGGTGCATCCGGCCTTGCCACCATTCCCTTTCAAACACTTATAGGAGTATTGATTCCAATTATAATTGGAATGATTTTAGGAAATATTGATCCTGATATGAGAAAGTTCCTTGGAAGCAGTAAATTATTATTAATCCCATTCTTCTCATTCCCATTAGGTGCCGGAATGAATCTTTCAACAATTGTAAAAGCTGGGGGTCCTGGGATATTACTAGGATTAATCGCTGCCATCACTGGAATTGGAGCGTACTTACTATTGAAGTTATTTAAAGAAAACCCTATCGTTGGTTTAGCAACAGGGTCAACTGCAGGAAATGCGGTAGCTACACCAGCTGTTGTGGCGGCAGCAGATCCAACCTTAGCTGCAGTAGCATCTTCAGCTACTGCACAAGTTGCAGCTGCATGTGTTATATCTGCCATCGTCTGTCCGATTATTGTGAGCTATGTATTTAAAAGGTCTCAAAAGAAAAAATCGAAACCTTCGATTGCAAGGGCAGCCTGATAAAAAGTAATGGAATTTTTATAAATATGAAAAAGGTGGAAGATAGAACAAAGTAGTCAGCTGGTTTTACTGACTGCTTTGTTTAATTACAAAAGAGGGACATTAAATTAAAAAAACTAGTGTGATAAGGAACATGTTATTAACATGGATTGGTAAGAAATCTATGTACCGATATTGTCTGAATAGCATTTAAGAAAGAAAGAAGGAAACACCATGAATGTACCTGAACATGTTATTATTACAACATTAAAAGGAAAAGAAGTTCTCACAAATCCTTTTTTGAATAAAGGAACGGCTTTTACGAAAGAGGAAAGGGAAGATCTTGGACTTGACGGTCTGTTACCGCCCCAAGTGCTCACCCTTGATGAACAAGTAAATAGGGTTTATGAACAATATTCGATGCGGACGACGAACCTATTTAAACACGGTCTGCTTTATGATTTATATAACCGCAATGTTGTACTGTTTTACCGATTATTGAAAGAACACCTAGCAGAAATGCTTCCCATTATCTACACTCCCACTGTCGGTGATGCGATCCAGTCATACTCTCATAGCTACCGCCGCCCGGGTGGCTTATATCTTTCCATTGATGATCCTGAGGGCATCGAAAAGGCATTTCACAATCTTGGACAGCCCAAAAATGGCATTGATCTAATCGTCGTTACCGACTCTGAAAGTATTCTGGGTATTGGAGACCAAGGGGTAGGCGGTATTAATATTGCGATAGGTAAACTCGCCGTATACACAGCGGCAGCTGGTATTGATCCAAGCCGAGTTCTGCCAGTCGTGCTAGATGTTGGTACGAACAATCAGGCTTTGGTTGCCGATCCTATCTATATTGGCAACAAATTCGCCCGTGTCCGTGGTGAGCGTTATGATCAATTCATTGATTTATTCGTTCAGACGGCAAGAAAGTTCTTTCCAGAAGTTCTTCTTCACTGGGAGGACCTTGGCAACGTGAACGCTCGTAAAATCATGGACAAATACAGTGACAAAATCCTTACCTTCAACGATGACATCCAAGGAACAGGTGCAGTTACCCTTGCTGCTGTTATGTCTGGAATGAAAGTAACAGGGGAATCCCTGAAGGACCAGCGTATTGTTGTCTTCGGACCAGGGGCTGCCGGCATCGGTATAGCTGACCAAATCTCAGAGACAATGGTTCTTGAAGGGCTGACCAGAGAAGAAGCCTATGACCGTTTCTGGGCTATAGACTATCGAGGGTTACTAACGGATGAAACACAAGATGTCCTGAACTTCCAGAAGCCTTATGTAAGGAAAACGGATGAAGTCAGAGACTGGGATAAGAATGAGGACGGGATCATTTCATTAATGGAAGTAGTTCAGAGGGTGAAGCCAACCATCCTGATTGGTACTTCCGGACAAGCCGGCGCCTTCAATGAGGAAATTGTGAAAGAAATGGCCAAGCACGTTGAGCGTCCCATTATCTTGCCTATGTCCAACCCGACTGCACTGGCTGAAGCAGTGCCGGAAAACCTGATGAATTGGACAGATGGCAAGGCTTTAATTGCAACCGGCAGCCCGTTTGCCAATGTAGAATACCAAGGTGTTTCCTATGAAATTGGGCAGTCAAATAACGCATTTGTATTCCCAGGCCTAGGTCTTGGAGCCATTGTTGCAAAAGCTGAAGTGATTTCAAAAGGAATGTTCGCAGCTGCTGCATATGCGGTTGCAAGAATGTCTGACATCAGCACACCAGGAGCATCCCTGCTGCCATCCATTGAAAAACTTCATGAAGTCTCAAAATACGTAGCTATTGAAGTAGTCAATGCGGCGATATACGAAGGAATTGCAAGAGCGGATATCCAAGATGTTGAGACTGCTATTGAAGAGGCTATGTGGAAGCCTGAGTATAAAGAAATAAAGAGTGTAGGTATTTGGACAAACATCCATTCCTATGCATGATTAAATAGTTAAATAAAATGCCTGTACTCCTGGTAATTGTCGACTTTCGGTATTCCAGGCAGTTTACAGGCATTTTGTATTTTACTAGAAGGGTTTATATCTTGTAGAAAATTAAATTATGTAAGGAACAAAAGAAGGCAATACTAGGTGGATGACTTTTCATGATACTATAATGGTATATGAATTTGAAATGTAATGAGGTTGAGGATAATGAGTACAATTTTAGATATTGCCAAGCTTGCGGGTGTGGCGAAGAGTACGGTTTCTCGGTTTTTAAATGGCGGCTCTGTTGGGGAAGCGACGAAGAAGAAAATTGAACAAGCGATCAAGGAAACCGGGTATACTCCGAATCCATTTGCGCAGAGTTTGAAAGCGAAGAAAACGAATATTATTGGCACGATTGTCCCGCGGCTTGATTCCTACGCTTCTTCACAAACGTTAATTGGGATTGATGAGCAATTAAAGCACATGAATTATCAGATGCTGATCTCCAATACAAGTCAAAATCTAGAGCGAGAGATTGAAAGTATTTATAGCTTTGCCAATCAGAAGATGGCGGGGATTATTTTGCTAGCTACCGAGATCACGGATCAGCATATCGAGGCATTTGAAACCGTTAAAGTTCCTGTTCTGCTAATAGGACAAGAGCATGAGGATTTTTATAGTCTGATTCATGATGATTTTTGCGCTGGTTATGAAATGGGGCGGTATGTTCTTGAAAAAGGATATCGGAAAATTGCTTATCTAGGCGTAACGGAACGGGATATCTCAGTTGGGGTGAAGCGAAAGCAGGGCTTTAAAAAGGCAATTCAAGAAGTAGAGGATTGTGAGGTTCGCTTTTATGAGACATTATTCAAGATTCCAGCTGCACAAGCTAGTGCAATGGAAATCATCCATGAATTTCAGCCATCTATCATTGTGTGTGCGACCGATAATATTGCCCTTGGGGTGATGAAGGCAGCGTATTCAGAGGGGCTAACGATTCCAAAAGATATAGCGTTAACGGGTTTTGGCGGATATGATGTGACGGAAATCATGCATCCGGGCTTAACGACGGCGAAGTTTTTTTATAAAGAAGCGGGGGAGACGGCTGCAAAACATATTGCAGAGTTAGTTAACGAACGGCCTGTCGAAAAAGTAACCATTTCAAAATTTGAAATTATTGAACGAGAAAGCGTTGACAATTTCTTTAATCGTCCACTATAATAAAAACAACGAAACCGGTTCCAATCAAGAGAACCTTTTCACTTGGTAACAATCGAATTCGGTTTCTCTTTTAATATTTTATTTTTTTAGCATACTTTGGAACCGGTTCCGCTACAAGGGATTTTATTTTTATTCAAAAATGGAACCGGTTCCTAAAACAAATCAAATGAAAAGAGAGGGATTAAGATGGATCATAAAAAAATTGCACGGGAAGTTCTTAATGCCATTGGCGGTCAGGAAAACCTATCAGCTGCAGCACATTGCGCCACACGCTTGCGGCTAGTTTTACATGATGAATCACTCGTTAATCAGGCAGAATTGGATAATATGGATGTCGTGAAAGGGACCTTCTCAACGGGAGGTCAGTTTCAAATTATCTTAGGATCTGGAACGGTGAACGAGGTTTATAAGCATTTGGCGGAGATATCTGGTCAATCGGAAATGTCAACGAGTGATGTGAAAAACGCGGCAGCGAAGAAACTGAATCCGATTCAGCAATTCGTCAAAATGCTGTCAGACATTTTCGTTCCAATTATCCCAGCAATCGTCGCTGGTGGTTTACTAATGGGAATCAACAATGTCCTAACGGCTCCAGACTTGTTTATTGAAGGAAAATCTTTAGTGGATGCCAATCCAGAAATGGCGGATTTAGCAGCACTTATTAATACATTTGCAAATGCAGCCTTTGTCTTTTTACCAATTTTAATTGGTTTTTCAGCAACGAAAAGGTTCGGAGGGAATCCTTTCCTTGGGGCCACACTTGGAATGCTAATGGTTCATCCGGACTTATTAAATGGTTACGGTTATGGTGCCGCCTTACTGAAAAATGAAGTCCCGGTTTGGAATCTTTTTGGCTTAGAAATTGAAAAGGTAGGATATCAGGGAACCGTACTTCCTGTTCTTGCCGCGTCTTTTATTCTAGCAAAAATCGAAACGTCTTTACGGAAGGTTGTTCCCTCTGCTTTAGACAATCTATTAACACCGTTATTGTCTATCTTTATTACCGGAGTTTTAACGTTCACATTGGTAGGACCGCTGACTCGCTCTGCTGGTAATCTATTAACAGATGGTATTGTCTGGTTATATGACACAACAGGTGTCATTGGCGGAATCATCTTCGGTTTACTTTATGCGCAAATTGTTATTACAGGTATGCACCATAGCTTTATCGCGGTAGAAACGCAATTGCTTGCTGATGTTGCAAAAACGGGTGGATCGTTTATCTTTGTCATTGCGGCAATGTCAAACATTGCGCAAGGAGCAGCGACACTTGCTGTGCTAAAGACAACGAAAAATGCCAAGATTAAAGGAACCGCTTCAGCAGCTGGAATCTCTGCCTTATTAGGGATTACGGAACCTGCGATGTTTGGGGTGAACTTGAAATTACGCTATCCATTTATCGGTGCCATTATTGGTTCTGCCGTCGGATCTGGCTTTGTTACAGTGTTCAAGGTTAAAGCGACTGCGTTAGGGGCAGCTGGTATACCAGGAATCATCTCTATTCGCCCAGATGCAATTATTTCTTATGTTATCGGTATGGTCATCGCGTTTGCCGTCGCATTTATCGTCACGATTGTTTTAGCGAAAAGAGACGAAAAAAAAGCAGTTAAACAATCATCTAATCAAGCAGCATAATAAAAGAATGAAAAGGAGAATCCAGTGATTCTCCTTTCTGTATTAGGAGTGAATCAGCATGGAATGGACAAAAGAGCAACGATACAGAAGCATGGACGACGTGACCGAAGAGGAAATTCAGGGGTTAGCCAAACTAGTGAATCAATGCCCATGGCGGCAGTCTTTTCATATTCAGCCGTTGACAGGATTGTTAAATGACCCGAATGGCTTTAGTTATTTTAATGGGGAATATCATTTATTCTATCAATGGTTTCCGCTTGGACCGGTTCATGGGTTGAAGCATTGGTATCATACGAAGTCTAAAGATCTTGTTCATTGGGAAAATGTTGGAATGGGCATTGAGCCGTCGAATGAATTCGATAGTCATGGGGCGTATTCCGGAAGTGGAATTGAGCATGATGGGAAATTATTTTTAATTTACACTGGCAACACGCGCGATGAATATTGGAATCGACACCCGTATCAATGTTTGGCTGTAATGAGTCCGGATGGAAGCATTGTGAAAATGGCTGCACCGGTGATTACAGAAATTCCAAGTGGCTATACCGACCATTTTCGCGATCCAAAGGTTTGGCAACATGGGGGTCAGTTCTACGCGGTGATAGGTGCTCAAAGGAAGAATGAGACAGGAAGTGTCGTTTTATATCGCTCTATTGACCTAAAAGATTGGCAGTTTGCCGGTGAATTAAAGACTGGTTTAGGTGAAGATTTCGGTTATATGTGGGAATGTCCGGATTATTTTGAGCTGGATGAGCAAGGTGTGTTCCTTTTCTCTCCACAAGGGTTAAAAGCGGAAGGCGACCACTATCAAAACATTTATCAATCAGGGTATGTAATTGGAAGTCCAATAGATTTAGAGAATATCGAATTAAAGCATGGTGTATTTCATGAGTTGGATCGCGGGTTTGATTTTTACGCACCACAATCGACTGTGGATCATCAGGGGAGACGTATTTTAGTCGGCTGGATGGGATTACCTGAGATTGACTATCCTACTGATAAAAATGGGTGGGCACACTGTTTAACACTCCCTCGGGAGCTATCGGTTAAAGACGGAAAGATGGTTCAGCAGCCAGTGTCTGAGCTAGTATTGCTTCGCGGGGAAAAGGTGGAAACAAGTCAAACGGTTGATAATGAAAGTGTTTGTATGGGTAACTTCGAGGGAGATGTGTATGAGCTTCTTGCGGAATTCTCTGATAGTACAGCTGAGGAGTTTGGTTTGGAACTTCGGGTCGGAGAAAATGAGAAAACCGTGATTAAATATGATGCGGTTGCGAAAAAGGTTGTGTTTGATCGGACGCAATCGGGAGAATCCTTTGCTGAGGAGTTTGGGACCGTTCGGAAATGTACGTTGGATGCTGAAAAGATTTCGTTCCGAATCTTTGTTGATGTCTCTTCTGTTGAAGTGTTTGTAAATAATGGGGAAGAAGTATTTACCGCAAGGATTTTCCCTGGTGAAAATAGTAATGGAATCCGTGTGTTTGCTCGTGGTGGCCAAACGAAAGTAAAGGCTGTTAAATGGGATATCATATAAACTTTTTAGACTTACTAGAGGTGACAAAATGGGAAAGCTTTTTTCGATTGGTGAAGTGTTAATTGATTTTATTCCTCTGCAAAAAGGGGTGGCCTTAAAGGATGTTTTTTCTTTTGAGAGAGCTCCTGGGGGGGCGCCGGCAAATGTGGCTGCGGCTGTTGCCACATTTGGGCAGAAAGCATCGATGATTTCTAAACTAGGGAATGATGCGTTTGGCGACTTTTTAGTCGAAAAGCTTGTCGAGGCTGGTGTTGAGATGGATAAAGTATATCGGACCGGGGAGGCAAATACGGCCTTGGCTTTTGTCTCGTTAAAAGAAAATGGGGAACGTGATTTTTCGTTTTACCGTAATCCTTCCGCTGATTTGCTGTTAAGTGAGGAGGAGATCGAGCCAGCATGGTTCCAAGCGGGGGATATTCTCCACTTTTGCTCCGTTGATCTTGTGGAAAGCCCGATGAAACAGGCGCATAAAAAAGCAATCGCGGCTGTTTCAGATGCCGATGGCTTAGTCAGCTTTGACCCAAATGTGCGGCTGCCGCTTTGGGAAGATCCAGAGGACTGTCGTAAGGCGATTCTCAAATTTTTACCGACAGCTGATATTGTTAAGGTTTCCGATGAAGAGCTAAATTTTATTACGGGAATAAAAGAGGAGTCGGATGCGATACAATCGTTGTTAGTTGGAAACGTGAAGGCAGTTGTCTACACAAAGGGAGCTGCTGGTGCGGATTTGTTTTTAAAGGATGAAAAGATTGAATCGAGAGGATACTCTGTTAAACCTGTGGACACAACCGGAGCGGGTGACGCGTTCATGGGCGGATTTTTATATCAATTGCTAGAATTGAAAGCAACCCCGGCTAACCTCGAGGAAGTACTACGGGGCTATCATACAGAAATATTGCGATTTGCCAATGCAAGTGGTGCTCTCACCACAACAGGAAAAGGAGCAATCTCAGCTCTTCCGACTAAGGGGGAAGTTGATGAGCTTATAGGAAAGTGATACTTATGTAGTCTGCAAGGGACCCCTTCGAAATCAGTTTCTTACTCTATTGCTTCAATCTAAGTTTCTTTTTCGATTGTATTCTTGTTTTTTCGACATTCTGGTTAATATATAATATTTATAGATTATAAAACATTTGTTATGGATAAGGATGGAGTACATGGAACTGAAACAAATTCAGTATTTTACTGAGGTCGTGAAACATGGAAGCTTTTCTAAAGCGGCAGAACATCTCCATTTATCTCAACCTAATATCAGTAAAATGGTTAAAAGCTTAGAAGAAGAGTTAAATACAAAATTACTAATCCGAACCACCAGAAAGTTTGAGCTGACCGATACAAAGAAAGTACTCTATCAATGCGGGCAGCAAATTGCCCAATCTGTACAGCATTTTTATCAAGGATTTGATGATATAGCAAAAACCACTTCCTATAATAAAAATTAGGGAGTGGTTTTTTGTGTTGTTAAAATTTGCGTACCAAGACTTGTTGGATAACAAGCTTTTCAAGAATACGACCAAAACGAATATCAAGAATTATGAAATGCTTTTAGGAAAATTTGTTGAACTTAAAACCCTGATCTTAATGTCCAGAAGTCATTTTAATACCTGCAGCCCCTGTAATAATACACATAATCAATAGGATTGTTCTTAAACTTCTAGGTTCATTAAAGAAGATCATTCCTGCTATAACACTTCCAATAGAGCCGATACCGGTCCATATTGCATAGGCAGTCCCCACTGGAAGAGAAGTTAATGACAAAGAAAGAAAATAAAAGCTTAAACTCCCAAAAAAAAGACACGCTACAGAGGGGAGCAATTTTTTAAACCCATCTGCACGTTTCAGGCTTATAATACTACCAATCTCGGCAAATCCGGCAATAAGAAGAAAAAACCAAGCCATTGAATCATCCCCAAACCTTGTATAAATCATTTCATTTCCTTTAATGTTTAGGTTGTGCTGGACTAATTTTTATTCCAATTATCCCTAATATCATTAAAGCTACAAAAAACACTTTCAGTTGATTAATAGTCTCTCCCCAAAAAAGTATCCCAGTTACTACTGTTCCCACCGTTCCTAATCCAGTAAAAATAGCGTAACCAGTTCCTAAGGGAATTGAATGTAATGCTTTTGAAAGTAAAAAGAAACTAAAGAGTATAATAACTACCGATACTATACTAGGTATAATTTGGGTGAATCCGTGTGAATATTTAAGACCGATCACCCAGACAATTTCCAAAAGTCCTGCTATTATGATATAGATCCATGCCATTTTATCGCTCTCTCCTTCGGCATTGACACTTATTATTTAACCACGAAGTTATCCATATATCGATAAATCGCATAAGCTACCCCGTTCTCATCATTATTAAGGGTTGTCGTTGTACAAACAGCTTTTATGACATCTTTCGCATTTCCCATCGCTACACTGTATCCAACTTTCTGGAACATGGATAAATCATTGTTGCTGTCCCCGATTGCCATAGCCTGATCTAAGGAGCCATTCATCAAGAAAACCAATTTTTCAAGGGACATCCCTTTTGAAGCTCTTTTACTAGTCATTTCAATGTTATGATCAGCAGATGAAACAACCATCAACTCATCAAACTTTTTGAATTGGTTCCATGCTTCCTCTAATTTCTTTTTATCAAAAGAACATGCTAAAATGTTATAGAATTCTTCCTCCTGTTTTAAGATATCATGATAGTTTTCAACTAAAACATATCCAAACTGGTCAAATTGCCTTTCCGCTACTTCAACTAATTCTTTCATATCTGTATTCAAATCTGCGCTTTTCAAACTTTTAATCTCATTATGGAAATGTTCTCTTCCCTTTTTAAGAGTATAAATGGCTTTATCAGTAAACACTTCGTAATAATAATTCCGTTCATCTAACCATTGGAGAATAGATTCGACACGATCTTTAGTTATCGTAATAGAGGAAATGCACTTTCCGCTTTTTGAATGAATGGTTGCGCCATTTGTCCCGATTACAAATGGGGAAATCCCGGCTTTTTCACAAATTGTTTGAACGTCAAAATAAGCCCGTCCTGTTGAAATAACTACTTCAAAGCCTCTATCTTGGGCATATTGAATCGCCTTAATATTTTCTTCACTAATTTCATTCTGGTCGTTTAATAATGTTCCGTCTAAATCTATCGCAATGAAACTCATGTTATATAGCTCCTTTTCTCATTCTATCTATTAAATTTTCTTTCTAGCTTTTTTGCCTGCTATCAATAAAAATCTATTCAAAAAAGAGAGAGAACTCCCTCATCCGTCTCGATATGTCCTTTTAAAGATTGACTATGCTTGAATCCAATTGATTTCCTCTAATTTTGAATGATTTCTCCATTCCTCTGGAAATGGTTGCTCGCAGACAATCACATCGACTTTTTCTAGAGGACAAACTTTACAAAATGTATCGACACCCATTTTAGAGTAATCCGTTAGCAATACAACTTGCTTTGATACCTCGACCATCTTTCGTGAAACTAATGTTTCATGTAAATGATAATTACTAACCCCATTTTGAATAGAAACACCACCAGCTGAAATGAACGCTTTATTAATATTAAATTGATTTAACATTTGTTCAGTGAGACCGCCGCATATAGATTGCTGCTTTGGATCAATTTGACCACCTAGTAATAGAATTTGTCCTGTAAACTTATTTTGATTGAGCGATTCGGTCAACACAGACGACACAGGAAGAGAATTGGTTAAAATCGTAATGTCTTTTTTATTTTCAATACACTGCGCAAATTCAAGCATGGTTGTCCCTACATCAATGACAATCACATCTCCGTTAGAAATGAGTTCTACTGCTTTTTTCCCAACCATAACTTTCGCTTCTTGATTCACCGTTGTACGCTGTGTGAATGGAGGTTCCTCAAATTCAAAGACTGTTTTAATCGCTCCACCGTAGACCCTCTTTAAAAGTCCTTTTTCCTCTAATATCATCAAATCGCGTCGAATCGTTTCCTCTGAAACATTAAATTGATCAACTAATTCCATAACTTTTACTTTTCCCATTTTGTTCAGTTCTTTTAAAATTTCATTCTTTCTTTCTTCTGGCAAAACAGACATATTTCTTCCCCCGCGATCATGAATAATTTATAAAAGGCTATTTTCGCATAGATTGTTGTTTTTCGTATAAGTTTATCAACCCGTATAACTAGATGCTTCGTGGCATCTTTTCGTAAGAACATTTGCGAAAATTGCCTAGAAACATAGTAAATGACCCTTATTAAGCCCCAAAAGCAACAAAGTTTACGAAAAGAGCCTTATAAAATAATGCATTCTTTCTTCGGTACAAGAATATGAACGCGTGCTCCTTGCTCAAACATTTTCCCTCGGTGGTGAAGATAGTCTACATGGAAGGCTGACGACTCTGTTTCAACTTCATATCTTAAAACATTCCCTGTCATGGTTACATCTTTAACGATTCCTTTAATTCCCCAGTTCGCTTGTAAATCCAAGCTATCCTCTCCAGAAGAAACTAATTGTATAACTTCAGGACGAATAGCGACTTCATTTCCTTTTAATTCCGTACTACGAACAAGTTTAAGGAAAACCTCCATGTTACAAACATTATAATTTCCGATAAATTTTGCAACAAATGTATTGATTGGAGTGGTATAGATTTCTGATGGAGAACCAGATTGTACAACGTTTCCTTTATTCATGACAAAGATTCGATCTGACATCGTCATTGCTTCTTCTTGATCATGTGTTACAAAAATAGTTGTAATATCTAATTCCTTCTGTATTCTCTTCAATTCTTTTTGTAAATTTTTTCTAATTTTAGCATCCAATGCACTTAACGGCTCATCTAATAAAAGTACTTTTGGCTCCATAACCAGGGCACGAGCAAGAGCAACCCTCTGTTGTTGTCCTCCAGATAACTGATGAGGATAAGACTTTTCTTTTCCATTTAAATCGACCATATCAATCATCTTTTTTACTCTTGAATCAATATTTTTTGCCTTCTTCATTTTAAGTCCGTATGCGATGTTATCAAAAACGTTCATATTCGGAAAAAGTGCATAAGATTGAAACACCATACCGACTTCACGCTGACGCGGTGATAAATTAGTAATATCTGTTCCATCAATTAAAATTCTTCCTACATCTACGTCTTCAAGTCCGGCGATTGAACGCAATAACGTACTTTTTCCGCATCCGCTTTGCCCAAGAAGTGTAACAAATTCTCCTTTGTTCAATGTTAAAGAAATGTTATTTAAAACGACTTGATTATCATATCCCTTAGTCACTTGATCGATGGTTACATAGCTCATTAATTTTCACCTTCTAAATTAGTAGTTTTATGATGATATTGTTTTTTTAAAAAGGTAAGAATTCGCTTCTTATTTGATACAACTGAGTTTTTTTCTTTCTTAAGCGATAGTTTTAATACGGTCGCAGTTAAAAATAAAATCAATAAATAATATGTGATTACAATTGCACTAGTTAAGTGACCACTGCTGTTTAGTTTGTCGGCAAGATAAATTTGAATCGTTTCAAATCGACCTCCGACAAGCAAATTAGCAAAAGCAAATTCACCAAATAATAAAGCAACTGATAATAAAGTAGATACTAAAATACCAGACATAATATTTGGAAGTACCACTGTACGAAATGCCTGAAATTTTGAAGCACCTAGTAATTCAGCTGCATCTACAAGTTGGATAGCATTAAGTGTTCGAAGGCTGTTACGAATACCTTGATACATAAATGGTAGAATGGTTATGAAATAAGCACCAATTAGTATCCACGGTGTCCCGGAAATTTGAAATGGTCCATTTGAATATAGCTTTATTAATCCAACCGCTCCAACAATTGGAGGAATTCCATAAGGAAGCATCGCTATTGCTTGAAGCAAACCTTCCCATTTACTGAAATAGACAGTGACGATAAAGATAGTTGGAAGCATAATAAGGACACTAAGACCTACAGTTACAACAATTAAAAACAGTGTTCTTTCGATAGCATCATAAAACCGTGTATCTTGAAATAAATCACTATACCAATGGATTGTATAACTCTCAGGTAAAATGGTATGATCCCATTTACCAGCAATCGAGAATAAAAATGTTCCGACAAGTGGAATTAATAAATACAAAACTAGTAATCCAACAATCACTTTATACAAGATTTTTGAAGATTTCATCGTAAATCCCTCCTAATGCGACGCATCATTCGTTCGTTGAACCACATTGCCCCAATCATAGTCGTTGCTAGAAGAACTCCTAACGCACTACCCAGCTGTGGTTTTAATGTAACGTCACTTGCAACTAAAGAGGCTATTTGCAATGACAATAAGTTATAGTTGCTACCGACCAATGCATAGGCTGTAGCGTAAGCACCCATCGCATTTGCAAACATAATACTAAATGTACCTATAATACTAGGTAAAAGTACGGGTATTCCAATTCGAAGCCAAAATGAAACTTTTGATCCTCCTAATAGTGAAGAAGCTTCTTTCCATTGCTGTTTTATTCCTTGATAAGACGGATAAATTAGCATAACAGCAAGCGGAATTTGGAAATAAATATAAACAAGAATTAGTCCTGTCCATGAATATAAATTAAAATCTGCAAACACTTTTAAACCGATCTTGTGAAAAAGTAATGTAAATAATCCATTGTTTCCAAGTAAAATAATATATGAAAATGAAAGGGGAATCCCCTCAAAATTCGAAGTCACATTAGTAAGCATTAGTAATCGATTTTGTATTTTTTGAGAAAACTTAGTAAACGAATAAGCTACAATTACCGCTATAATCACAGAGGTTACAGCTGAAAATAATGAAATAAGAAGGCTGTTTTTAATTCCTTGCATATAAAATTTACTTTTAAATACTGTTAAATATTGATTAATCGTTACGTGAACTCCATCATCTGTATAAAAGCTATTTTTAATCATTGCCACTATTGGCCCAATTTCAAAACCAATTACAAATAGTATAAATGGCAATAAGAGAGCTAATAAGTAAATTTTTTGTTTATTCATTTTTCGCAAACTTCTCGCTCCTCTATGTTTAACAATTTTGGAATTGGTTTAACAATAAGGCTGTTAAACCAATTCCAGTGTTCATTTTATTGTTGCATTGAACATTCACTTAAATGGTAACTTCTTCTTTTAGTCCTGGTAATCGATATGAAATCATTTTATCTGACGGCTTGATATTTAAAAGCTCACAAACAAGTGGTGCAAAAGCTAATTGAGGAATTACCTCACTGTAAAAACCTGGCTTAACTTTTGGGCTAATGATAAATAATGGAACATCACGCTCACCATCAGTTATGCCACCATGGTTGCCGTATTCGCTCATTCCATGGTCAGAAGTAATTAAAATATGGTAACCTTCTGAGATCCAAATTGGCAGAAGCTGAGCTAATAAGCTTCCCATTTTTAAAATTTGTTCACGATATTCTTTCGATTCCGAACCATAAATTTCGCCTTTTACATCTACCCCTAGAGGATGAATATATAAAAAGTGTGGATCGTACTTTCTACGCAAAGCTTCTGCATCCATTAGGACATGACTATCTGGATAGTCATCATCCCAATAGAATTTTCCATATTGAATCGCTTTTGACTCGTCATCTTGCTCACGATCTTCAATAAATTGGAATGGTGCACGATTATAAAGTTCGCTTACCCAATAATAAGATGCTGTTGCATTTCTTAAGCCGTTTTCTTTTGTAAGATGGAAAAGACTTTTCTCTGTAGATAGACGGACGGTTTGATTTGACGTAATTCCATTCGTTGATGCCGGTGTACCAGTTAGTAACACTTCATATAATGGACGAGAAAGACTTGGAAGCTCCGATTTCACTTTATAAAGTGCCGCCTGATTTGTTTCAACTAAATGTTGAATAAATCCTAGTGCCTCACATGCTTTATCGTATCGCATTCCATCTACAACAACCGTTATCACTTTATTTAACATTTACTAACACCTCTTCTTGCCATAATTGTGGTAAAGTACTTGCCGTTTTTTCCCAAGCTTTTTGATCTTTTACTGGTGTTACATTTTTGTATTCTTCTTTTGGAAGTAACTTGTCTGCTACTTCTTGCGGAAGTTTTACATCACGAATTGGACGAGCAAATCCTTTTGCTAAGTTAATTTGACCTTGATCACTTAAGATATATTCTCTTGTTGCCATCGCTGCATAAGGATGTTTTGCATATTTGTTAATAATCGTTGTATAACCACTTACGACCGAACCTTCTTTTGGAATACATACATCAAATTGGTCACGGTTGATTTGGCTAGCATAATTAAGTGCATTGAAATCCCAAACAATTGCAACTTCTACTTCGCCTTTTTCAATGTTAGCTGGTTTAGCGTCTGTTAGACTCAGACGGCCTTGTTTAGCAAGCTTAGCGAAGAAGTCAAGTCCTGGTTTAATATTCGTTTCATCACCGCCGAAAGCCATTGCCGCTGCAAGAACACCCATCTGATTCTGTGCTCCGCGTTGAACATCTCCAATTGTTACTTTGTAATTTCCTTTTAAAATATCATTCCATGATTTAGGTGGATTTTTCACTAAATTTTTATTAGTAAGAAATGCGATTGTTCCCTGATATCCAACAACCCAATCTCCATTATCATCTTTCGCCCATTTTGGTATTTCATCCCAATGAGAAGTTTTATATGGTAGGGTTAATCCTTTTTGTTCAGCAATTGGTCCAAAAGAAATCCCTACATCCCCGATATCAGCTGTTGCATTATCTTTTTCTGATTCCATTTTCGCAATTTCTTCTGCACTAGATAAATCTGTATCACTGTGCTTCAAAGTATATTTTTTCGTTACATTATTCCACGTGTCTCCCCAGTTAGCCCATGAATCAGGCATACCGACACTATTAATTGTTCCCTCTTCTTTTGCCTTTGTTTCAATTTCTTTCAGGGTTAACGAACTTGGATCCTTAACAACTGGAGCAGCCTCGTCTTTAGTAGCTCCACAAGCAGCTAATCCTAGTACACTCACTCCTAACATCACAGCTTGAATAGACTTGTAACAATTCTTCTTGAATGTGTTATTCATAAAAAGTGCCTCCATTTAGTGTGGAATTTTTGATGTTTATTACTGTTTGTTACAGATTAATCATAATTGGACAATATTAATTCCACATAAATCCAACGTAAAGATTTTGTAAATCAGCTCTTTATATCTCCAATTCATCAGCTTAGTGAAAATGTTATCTTTGTGGGTATTGCTCAATTTGAGAGAGATTTAACTTCTGAACAGTCAAAAGAAGGGATGCAGGAATGATTCTCTATCGAGAGGAAAAAAAGTAACTCGCAAATGTGAAATTGTGTAATGGCCTCTGAAACAACCGGAGGCCATAAAGGTTGATTAGTATATTCAAAGAAAATGTTGCTTTTTAATTCTTGAGAAAAAATGTGTGTGAAAAATCTAAGGCGGAAAAAACATTTCTAACATTGCAGGGAAAGTAGTAGCAATTACGGGGGCAAGCAGCGGTATCGGTGAAGCTACTGCACGTTTTCTTACTCAAAGCGGTGCCCATATTGTATTGAGTTCAAGACGCACAGAAAAACTAGAGGCTCTTACATCCGCAATTCGTTCAGAAGGCGGTTTTGCGGATTATAGAGTACTGGATGTAACCAAAAGGGATCAAATGGAAGGACTCATCAACTATGTGAAAAACACATTTGGACAAGTTGATGTGATTGTGAATAACGCAGGTGTGATGCCTCTCTCAAAACTTGAAGCTCTGAAGGTTGACGAATGGGATCGTATGATCGACGTGAATATTCGCGGCGTTCTTCATGGCATTGCAGCAGGGCTTCCAATTTTATTTATGTTATTTGCTTTTTTATAAGGGTTTATAGCGTTATTTTAAACAAACTTTGTTTCATAGTTTCAGCTGGTACTAGAAGTAAAGCACCTGTTAGTCCAACATTTAAAAGAAGAAGGATAATTGGAGGATTACAAAGTTCTAATCCTTCAATTCTAAATCTTTTTCAGTTGCGAGAGGGGGTTTGCTTTCCTAGATTAATAAACGCTTAGAATGGCCTATTGTAGGCGTTTGAAATGTAGTGGGAAGTGGGAGTTTAGGCGTTGGAGAACCTCAATCAATAACAAGCGTTATCCTTAATAGAAATTCTCAAGAAAGGGGCTGATCGGCTCTTTTTTTGTTTCGTATCGCTGGGCGATATAACTTGCAAATAAATCCCTGAAACCTCTTTAATAGAAAGGGAGGTCCGATATGCGACATGATACCTTCGAATGAACGAGCATTCTCTTCTATGGAAGTGGCAGAAGAAGTGGGAATACAACACCCGCTATTCGAAGGTATGGCCAAATCTTAGAGCGAAATGGATATGAGTTTTTAAAAGAGGGCAATCCGTGTATCTTTTTTCAATCCGACATCGAAGCGCTATAGAATTACCAGTCAAACAAAAACGGCTATCGCTAGGAAATTACCCTAATGGAAGCCATTTTTAAGGTTTCATTCCCTTTTCTATAGTCTCCTTTACGATAATCAATTGGTGAATTTGCGCGTTAATGACTATTTAAACCTAAGGCAACTCAATTAAAAGTAGAAATTACTTTATTCTGACAATTCGGAATTGCTATTTTTCAAATTTCAACAAATTCCCGGGAAATATCTACAAATTCTGAGAAGATATCGACAAAATTAGAAGTTTCTAAATAGCCATTTGTTTTTGCTGATAAGAAAGTAGACATACGATAGAATGCAAACTATACCCAATGTTTCTTAATTAAAAGAAATAAATTAAGGAAAGAAGAGCTTTTATAAAGACGTGGTAGTTCAACATTAAAAAGAGCCTAATATATTAGATTCTTTTGAAAAATGTATTTCTATTTATCGATCCCTCTCTTCAAATAGTATTCAAACAACAAATCAATCAACAGCATTAAGGTAGATCGTGCAGTAATATCATATCCGGCATATTTAACTCGTTCAACAGTCATGCTGAGGTTTGTTTTCACTAGCTTTCCTAATGCTGAATCAGACGTGTTCGTGATTGCTGCAGTTTCGACGATTTTGAAAGAAAGTTTTTCGGCTGCTTTTATAACAGTTTGTGTTTCTCCACTGGACGAGATAAAGAATACCAAATCGTTAGAATCAACCATGTTGGGAAGCAAGTCAATCATATGTGACTCGTATGTATATTGTGTCTGCTTGTTTGTCTGCATCAGAAGCATACTAAAGTATTCGGCCAGCATTTTGGACAGTCCTACGCCAACCACAATTACTCGTTTTGCGTTCTTGATCCTCTCACTTAGTTTTTCTAATTCTCCTATATGAATTGTTTCAAACGCGGACATGAATTCTGATTTATAGCGTTCTACAGGATTATCTTTTAACATGAATTGCTGATTTTCGATAGTTTTTAAAATATATTTTAATTCTGAAAATCCCTCTAAACCGAGTTTATGAGACATCCTTACAATCGTTGTGGTACTTACATTGTTCACTTTCGCGATTTCGGTCAGCGAAAGTTTTTTTGCTTCATCTAAATTTTGATCAATGTAATAAAGTGCTCGTTTTTCTGTTGATGTTAAATCTGCTATGTGATTGCCGAACTGGTCCAGAAATTTCCCCATCGGGTTCTTCCTCATTTCCATACATATCTTTTATCCAGTATATCATGTCTATTATTTTATTCTGTACAAATGTACAGAGATTGTACATTTGTAACCGCTTTTTCTATGTTAAAACATTAGTATAGGAATTTGAAAGTGTTTTCATAATATGTGAGACAGGAGTGAATGTTATGGGAATTAGAAACATGACCCATCCGAATTTAGTTTTGTTTGATGTTGAGGCCAATAATAAAGAGCAAGTCATCCAACAGCTAATTTCTAACCTTTATAAAGAAGGTTATATAGATTCTGAACAGACATTTTTGAAGGCGGTTTTACAGCGGGAAGAGGTTTCACCTACTGGCTTGGAAAAAGGTTTGGCGATTCCGCACGGAAAATCTTGTGCTGTTAATAAAGCAGTTTTCGCGGTGGCGCGGTTAAGAACCCCATTGGAAGAATGGCCAAGCATAGATCCAGGCAACAGGGTTCAGCTTGTTTTCTTGATTGCAATCCCGGAAAGTGAGGCCGGCACTACTCACTTAAAAATATTGTCAGCATTAAGTACCAATCTAATGCGTGATGGCTATCTTGAGGGGCTAATGGCAACAGAAACACCAGAACAATTTTTACATCTTCTTGATGTGGATACAACAAATGAACCTAAAACTGAACAAGAGTTCACAAAAACAGTTATAGCCGTTACAGCATGTGCAACTGGTATTGCACATACATATATGGCGGCTGAAGCCCTTGAAAAAGCTGGTCGTGAACTTGGGGTAAAGGTTCTTGTTGAAAAACAAGGCGCAAACGGAATAGAGGACCAGCTTTCTCCAGAAGTAATTAAAAAAGCAGATGCAGTTATTTTCGCAACAGATATAGCACCTAAACAGAAAGAACGTTTCGCAGGTAAACCATTTGTGCAAACACGTGTTGCAGAGCCTCTAAGAAAAGGAAAAGAAATGATTCAAAAAGCATTAAATAATCCTGATGGAGTAGTTGAGGGTGTTGAATCAGCTGAATTAACAACTTCTTCCTCTGGTGGTGGATTCTTTAGAGAAGCCGTTCAGGCGGTAATGACCGGTATTTCGTACATGATCCCAGTTATTGTTGCAGCTGGACTTATGATGGGGATTGCAAAACTTGGGGCTATGCCTTTTGGACTTGTAAACGAACTCGGTGATCCGAAATATGCAACACACTCCAATGAGCTATTTGTAATCTTACATTATTTAGACATGTTTGGCGGATTGATATTCAAGTTTATGTACCCTATCTTCGCAGCGTTTGTGGCTTATTCATTGGCAGACCGTGCTGGATTAGTTTCCGGTTTTATTGGAGGAGCTTTTGCTGGCGGTCTTCATTATACATTTTGGGCAGTTGAAGGGGGAATTCCATCAGGGTTCCTTGGCGCATTAATCCTCGGCTTAACAGCTGGTTACGTAAGTCGTTTTCTAAATCAAAAAATTCAATTAAGCAAGAACTTGCAGGCAATGAAACCGATGTTAATCATCCCTGCAATTAGTGTCTTAGTTATTTTCTTCTTGAATTTTTACATTGTCGATCCTGTATTTGGAGGATTGAATATTGTCCTTCGTAACTGGATTGAATCTGCAGCAGGCACAGGTGATGTAATATTAGCAGCTATTATAGCTTCTGCAACTGCCTTTGACCTGGGTGGGCCTATCAATAAAGCTGCTGGTGCTATTGCAATTGGTCTTGCGGCAGATCATGTGTATCCATTAACTGCCCGTGTACTGGCTATCGTCATTTCGCCAATTGGTATCGGTCTTGCAACCGTTGTTGATAAGTACATTGTTGGCCGTAGAGTGTTCGATGAGGATTTACGAATTGCTGGGAATACTTCATTGTTATTAGGTTTTATTGCAATAAGTGAAGGCGCGATTCCGTTCATGCTTCGCAATCCACTTATTACGATTCCAATCAATATTATTGGTGCGATTCTTGGCAGTGCAACTGCAGTTCTTTTAGGAGCGGTTCAATGGCTGCCGCTGCCTGCAATTTGGGGCTGGCCAATGGTTGAAAACTTATGGGCCTACATTGTTGGACTAGTAGTTGGAGTAAGCTTTATCGCATTGACTAATATTTTTGTACGCTTTTCGATTTTAAAGAGAAAAGAACGGCAGGCATAAAACAAAAAAGGGGCGCATCTTAAGAGGTGACCCCTCTTTCTTTTAAGTATAGACACCATGGGAGGGAACCAGGATGAAGAAGAAAAAAGTTTACGTTGTACCACATTCTCATTGGGACAGGGAGTGGTATTTTACATTAGAAGATTCCAATCTACTGCTAGTCGAAAATATGGATTGGTTGATGAGTGTTATGGAAAATGACCCAGATTACACCGGGTATGTGTTTGATGCACAAAGCTCACTTATCGATGAGTATTTGAAAATCCGTCCTGAGGAAAAACAACGTTTGGAAAGAATGATTGGAGAAAAAAAGATTTTTGTCGGACCTTGGTATACACAGGCAGACTCATTACTTGTAAATAAGGAATCTTTGATTCGTAACTTACTGTATGGAACTCGTATTGCTGAAAAGATGGGCCACTCTATGAACGTAGGCTATCTTCCGGATATATTTGGCCAAAACACATATCTGCCGTCGATTTTTAATGAATTTGAAATTGAATATAGTGTGTTGCAACGTGGAATTTATACCGACCAGCTGAACGGTGATTTGAACTTTACATGGAAATCTCCTGATGGGAAAAGCGTAAAGGCAAACAACATCTATTTCGGGTACGGACCTGGAAAATTTCTAGCGGCAGATGATGCCTACATGGAAGAGCGATTGTTGCCGATATTAGAAAAAATTGCGGATATGAATAAGAATACAGATAATTTGCTACTTCCAGCAGGTGGAGATCAGGTACTGGTTCGTGAGCATTTTCCAAAGACAGTGGAAGCATTGAATGAAAAAGATGAAAAGCATGAATATGTGCTATCAGACTATGAAGCGTTTATGAGCGATACATGGAATCAAGAGGGACGATTTACTAATGAGATACAGGGTGAATTGATCGCCACCCAGAAGTCCCGTATTCATAACACTATTCGATCTCAGCGTTATGATATCAAAAAACTAAATGATATTGCAGAAGAAAAAGTCATCAATGAGCTTGAGCCACTTTCTAGTATAGCAATTGCACTTGGCCTTAGGTATCCTCAAGCATGGCTAGATGAAATGTGGAAGATGCTTTTTGATGTGCATGCGCATGACAGCATCGGCGGATGTAACTCGGACGACACGAATAAGGAGATTGTTAGTCGTTTGAAAAAGGTTATCCGTTTCGCGGATGGTTGTTTAAACCTTTTGAAAAAGCAAATCACTCAAGCGATTAGCAAAGAACTTGGCAAAGAATCTATTTTTGTCGTGTTTCATCTGTTACCTGCAGCTTATGAAGGTTCTAGAAAGGTTGTTTTATTTACAAAAAAGAAAGAGTTCTTGGTACGAGACCTAGAAGGTAACCAGGTTATGATGGATGTTTTAGAACAGGAGTACATCAGTGGTGGTAAAACCATCGTTGTGACAGCAGAAGGGGAAAAAGAAGTGGAAGCACCAGGCTACTATCGAAATGAAGTACTTTTTCGCGAGATAAAGTTGCCTGCTATGGGCTATGAAACATTTGAAATAGTTGATAGCAAAGAAAATTGCTATCAAGCCATCTCAACCTTAAACAAATGTTTAATTGAAAATGAACAATATTCTATTCATGAGGATTACGGTGTACTGAATTTATATATAAAAGCTATAAACCTACTGATTACTGATTTTATTCGATTTGAAAATGTTGCAGATGCCGGTGATTCTTATGACTTCTCCCCACTTAAGGGTGACAAGGAAATCTACTCGAAAAAATCTCAAGTACTTTCTGTTAAAGCTAGTGCTGGAGTAGAGATTATGGAAGTTGAGCATATATTGGAGGTCCCTGCGGATTTAGATGATCGAAATACAGGTAAATTGTCTAAAGAACTAGTAATTGTCACTCGTTTTGAGCTCCGTAAAGGCGAAGATATTATCAGGGTAAATCATGAACTTGAAAATAATGTAAAAGACCACCGAGTTAGAGTACTGTTACAAACGACAGTAGAAATGCCTAAGTACTCATTTGGAGACCAAGGATTCAGCTTAATTCAGCGCCCGACTGTCAATCCATATATGGAAAACTGGAGAGAATTAAAATTTGCAGAAGCTCCAGTATCGATTTATCCTTTAGAAAACTTAGCAGGTACTTCAAATGGTGATGTTACCGCTGCAGTTATAACAAAAGGCATTAAGGAATATCAGGTAATAAAAGAAACGGGTGAACTAGCACTGACATTGTTCCGGAGCGTTGGCTTGCTTGGCCGAGATAACCTTGAATGGAGGCCAGGTCGTGCTTCTGGAATCAATAACAAGGTAGTTTATACTCCAGACGCACAGTTGCAGGGGAAAATGAAGTTTGAGTATGCAATCCATTTTTCCAAAGAGTTAAAGGAATCTCAGTTGTTTAGTGCTGTAGAGCGGTATCGTGAGCACAGTGTGTGTTTTCAAAAACAGGCACTAAACACGTTTGAAGAACGTTTGGACCGATTTGAGATTCCTTACCCCGTTTCCAAGCTTCCTTCTCGTTTTAGTTTACTTGAAGCATCCAACAAGTGTGTGTTTTTTAGCTCAATGAAAAGGGCACATGATGATGAACAATCGATTATTATTCGATTGTTTAATCCAAGCAGTGATGAGCAATCATTGAAAGTGACAAGTGAGCATGTAAAATTGATAGTGCAAACCAGCTTGAATGAAAAAGACTGTATAGATGTAAAAGATAGTGTGACGATCTTCCCTAAGGGGTATGTGACGTTGAAACTGGTTATGAAGGAGAATGTATAATGAGTTTTCCAAAGGAAGTTGAAGGTCTGTTAAAAACAATCTACGGTGTCGATTATACTGACGACTATAAAAGTGAGATTCTAAAGCTCACAGATGAATGGATGAAAAAAGAGTGGAAAGAAACTTCTCCATTGACGGAAAAGAATGTGTACCTCATCACTTACGGCGACATTATTAAAGAAGAAGGCCAGCCTACATTAAGAACCCTTCACAGGTTTATTAATGAATATGCTAAGGATGAGGTTACGGATGTTCACTTACTTCCAATGTTCCCATATACATCTGATGATGGTTTTTCGGTCGTTGATTACCGTGAAATTAAACCTGAACTTGGTGACTGGGATGACATTGAACGCTTGGCTGGTGATTATCGTTTAATGTTTGATTTTGTTGCGAACCATATGTCCAAATCAAGCAAATGGTTTCAAGAATACTTAAAGGGCGACACTAAATATAAGAACTTTTTTATTCCAAAAGAAGATGATTTTGATGCATCAAAGGTTGTTCGTCCTCGTACATCTCCCCTCTTTCATGAATATAAAGGCGGGAAGACTGCCTGGACAACCTTTAGCGAAGACCAGGTAGATGTGAACTTTAAGCATTTCCCTGCACTGCTTGAGATGACAGACATAATACTAGCGTATGCGTTCCGTGGCGGGACAAGCATCCGCTTAGATGCAATCGGTTTTTTGTGGAAGGAATCCGGAACTTCATGTATTCACTTGCCGCAAACCCATGCCATCATCCAATTGTGGCGGAGGATATTAGAGGAGTTGAAGCTACATACGTTGCTCATTACTGAAACGAACGTTCCCCATAAAGAGAACATCAGTTATTTTGGAGATGGTGAGAACGAAGCACACATGGTGTACCAATTTTCACTGCCACCCCTCGTGTTGCATACGCTGACTACGCATAATGCGAGCAAGCTGACAGGGTGGGCAAAAACAATTGAAAAAGTATCAGACAAAGCAACGTATTTTAACTTTTTGGCAAGCCATGATGGAATTGGTATGCGGCCAACAGAAGGAATTTTAACGGAAGAAGAGCGATCTGTATTGGCAGAAAAGGTTCTCGAGAATGGTGGACGGGTTTCATATAAAAGTAACCCTGATGGTACTGAGTCCCCATATGAGCTGAATATTAATTATATGGACGCGCTGATTAATAAAGAAGAAGATGTGAGTGAAGATATAATTGTACAGAAAATGCTTGCTGCACATTCTATTTTGTTTTCCGTGATGGGTGTTCCGGCTATTTATTATCACTCCCTCCTTGGATCAGGAAATGATTATGTAGGGCTTGAAGATTCGGGCATTAACCGCCGTATTAATCGTGAAAAATTTGACTATGAAGATTTGGTCAGCAAAATGGAATTGTCCACAAGACGGCAAAAAGTATTCTCAGGAATAAAGAAAATCATTCGTACTCGTCAGAATGAAACAGCATTTTCTCCTTTTGCTGATCAGGAGATAGTAGAGCTTGGAGAGCAGGTCCTCGCATTAATTCGGAAAAATAATGAAACAGATGAAACCGTATTATTCCTTGTGAATGCGGCAAATGAAAAAGTTAAGGTCAATCTTCCATTAACAGGCTATGACCTATGGAGTCAGAAATTCGTAGAAGAAAGTGTGGAGTTGGCTCCATATCAATTCATGTGGATTAAAAAATAAAAAAGGAGGAGAGATGACATGTCATCACTCCTTTCTTTAAGTAAAGATGTTCCTGGTGTAGCGGAATTTCCATTTTTCTTAAGGCAAATAATATAAGGTTCCTACTCAATGACTCATGACTCGACAATTCTCACGTTTGCGTGAACATTGACTTTTAAATGTTGATAGTCAGTATCCCATTTTTTAAATCAAAATTTCGGGTCTTGCTTTTTATTAAGTGGCCGAATCCTACTGGGTCAATATTTTTATCTTGAAACCTTTTCGTTAGATCAATTTTTTTCAGTTTTTTTGTGTGACACTAACCCCGCTATATTCGTTTAACATTGCTTTAACCTTAATATGTACATCTACTGAATAGGGATTTCTGGATGTAAGACGCATTTTGAATTTTGAGCGAATGCTTTCAACAGATGCAACTTCTTTATCTATGTTCACCTTTAAGGTTCCTTGACTAGTTGTCCACAAGGAGCTTAAAATAAAACATTTTTGAAGCTGGAATGGTGTCAACCACACGACTAAAACAAATATCAAAAATTTTGAAATGCTTTTAGGAAAATTTGTTGATTATTGAATTGAGAACCAAGTAGTAACCAATCGCACACCAAGCTATTAAGAATCCGAGCATTTTTAAATTATATGGTAGAATGTGATGTCATCAAAAACAATCCTGAGAAAAAAGTTAAAAGGCAAAAAGATTATGTAAAGATTTCATCATCCATGTTTTTATCAAAATATTTATAAATACAAATTTGCATTGTACCTTCCATATATAAAACCCACAGAACCTCTATTTCTTATGAAGTTAATTTAACTTTATGCTCCATTTTAATCCCAACTTCAGCTCATTTTATTATTCAGTTTAGCAAGAAAAAATATACGAAACCAGAAGGATAAATTACTATCCCTATAACCGGGTAATTTTAACATAAAAAGTAAATAATACAATCAATGTAATCAAAAACGTTTCTAACGAAAATACTTCTGAGCATCTATAGGAGAGGTTATTATGTTCAAGAAAATTCTTTCTCTAATACCGGACTATATCATTTTCGTACAAGCATTTATTACATTTTTAGTCCCACTTGGATTTTTTAAATTTTTCAAATGGATTCATTCATTAGAGAAAGAGTGATGATTAGTGAAATGGCGGAAGCTAAACAAAAACAAGATGAAGATTGAAGAATCTGCCAAAAAAGCAAAACAGGATAAACAGTCATTCCAAGAATCTATTAATGAAATGACCGGCGATTTTATAGCAGATTTGAATCTAATTCGCAAAGAGATTGGGCATAATTCAGATGTGAAATTTCGTGAGTTTCAAATGGGAACAACGGGTATTCGTATTGCCATTATTTTTATAGATGGGTTTGCAGATGCGGAGGTAATTAATAATCATATTTTGGTTGATTTAATGTTGGCTTCACCAAAAGAAACCGGCCATCCACTAAAAAACTCCTCCTTAAAAGAGTACATTAAAAACCAAGCTCTTTCTGTATCCGGCTTAAATGAAGTTCGTACTCTTAAAGATATAACCTCCGGAGTAATGTTTGGGTCCATTGCGATTTTAGTCGATGGTCTAGAAGACGTTTTCCTGGTTGGCGGTGCTAAAGCTAAAACAAGAAATATTGATGAGCCGGCTACTGAGGCATCGGTACGTGGACCCAGGGTAGGCTTTATTGAAAATTTAAAGGATAATACAGCTCTTCTACGGCGGCATGGCAAAGATCAAAACTTATCCATAATCAGCTCTCAGGTAGGAGAGCGGTCCAAAAAAGAACTAGTCATTATCTACATGAAGGATATTGTGGACCCTCATTTATTAGAAGAGGTTAAGCAACGGATTAATAAAATAAAAATTGATGATGTACATGACTCTAGTTATATTGAACAATTAATTGAAGATAATTTTTTAAGTCCATTCCCGCAAGTGCAAAGTACAGAACGACTTGATCGTGTTATGGGTTCTTTGATGGAAGGAAGGGTAGCTTTACTGTTGGACGGCTCACCTTTTGCCTTAATTGTTCCTGTTACCTTCCATATGCTGTTGCAGTCTCCTGAGGACTATTACGAAAGATGGATGGCTGGGACATTAATTCGTATATTACGTTATTTTTCAGCCTTTATTGCTTTATTTGTTCCTTCTTTATATATTGCTTTTATTTCCTTTCATCCGGGATTAATTCCAACCAAGCTCATTTTTTCCATTGCAGCCACTAGAGAGGGAGTTCCTTTTCCCCCTCTTATTGAGGCACTCATAATGGAATTATCTATAGAAGTATTAAGAGAAGCCGGGCTTCGTTTACCAAAACCAATTGGACAATCGATAGGGATCGTGGGGGGTTTAGTCATTGGAGAAGCAGCAGTGCAAGCAGGAATAGTTAGTCCAATCATGGTCATCGTGGTTGCTGTCACGGCCATATCTTCATTCACGATCCCGCAATATAGTGTAGGGATTGCATTAAGAATGCTTCGCTTTGCCTCAATGCTATTTGCTAGTGTGTTTGGATTATATGGAGTCGTTCTGTTCTTCCTGTTGCTATGCAGCCATTTGGTGAGGCTTAAAAGTTTTGGCATTCCATATCTGAGCCCTGCTGTATCATTTCGATTGAATGATTGGAAGGATTTCATGATACGGGTCCCCCTATTCCTGATGAAACGCCGTCCAAAACTGTTGTATCCAAAAGATTCAGTAAGAAAAAGGTAACGGTTCGAAAGGAGTTGACTAATTATGACCTCCAGTCCTTTAGATCAAATAACTTCTCATCAAGCAGTAATGTTTATCACAAATTTTATTTTCGGTGCAGGGATTTTAACGCTGCCCAGAACCATGACAGAGAAAGTCCAAACTCCCGATTCTTGGATCGCAATAATTGTTAGTGGATTAATTATTACACTTATATCAGTAATAATATTAAAACTATGCCAAAGATACCCGAACGAAACTTTCTATCAATTTAATCAAAAACTTCTTGGGAAATGGATAGGAACGCTGCTAAGTTTAACAGTTATCTGCTATTATATTGCGTTGTCCGCATATGAGGTTCGAACTATGGCTGAAACTACACGATTATTCTTACTTCAGGGAACTCCAACATGGGCTATTATGATGCCATTTTTGTGGATAGGTCTATACTTAGTTCAGGGAGGGGTAAATGCCATTGCACGGTTATTAGAAATTATTTTTCCAATTTCGGTTCTTTTTCTCCTTTTGGTCATGTTTTTAGGCATCGAATTATTTGAGGTTGATAATTTACGTCCGGTGTTAGGATCGGGGGTTAAGCCTGTCTTGAAGGGGTTAACAACCTCATCTCTTTCCTTTGCAGGCTTCGAAATTCTCCTCTTTATTTATATGTTCATGAAAGAAAAAAACAAGGTAACAAAAGTTCCAATTCTCGGAGTTGGAATACCCTTTATCTTTTATACCATTACAGTGGTAATCGTAATAGGATCCATGTCAGTAGACGCAGTAGTGTCACAAACATGGCCTGTACTTACGTTTATTCGAAGCTTTGAAATCACAGGTCTTTTTTTTGAACGGTTCGATTCCCTCCTTCTTGTCATTTGGATTATGCAAATATTCGCTACGTATGTCATTGCTTTATTTATTGCTACTTTAGGATTAAAGCAGATTTTTTCGAAAAATACTCACGCGTTTATTTATAGTTTAATACCGCTCATTTATTTAGTTTCTATGATTCCTAAAAATATAAATGAGGTATTTAAAATGTCAGATATAATTGGTAATTTCGCCCTTTATTTATTTTTTATTATGCCGCTTGTCCTTTTCATTATCTCAAAGGTGAAGGAAAGAAAATATGAAAAAATGTAAACCTATACTAAGAAATTCTTTTGTCTCGATGCTTTTACTTTTTCTACTGTCTGGTTGCTGGAGCAGCAAGTCCATTGAAGATCTAAATATCGCTGTTGGCACAGCTGTAGATAAATCAAAAGATGGAAAAATACGATCTACTCTTCAATATGTAATACCAGGTGCAATCGGTAATTCAACTAACAAATTACCACAACAAAAACCTTATATTAATGTCTCTGCGACAGGAATTTCACAAGAACCAATCGGTTGGGAAACGACCTTACGAAGAGAAGGTTCTATTTCAGGGGCACATGAAAAAGCAGTGATTATTGGGCAAGATCTTGCTCGTGAAGAGCCGATTAGAGAAATAACAGATTTGTTCTTTCGGGATATCGATATTAGAGGAAGTACCTTAATCTTTATTTCTAAAGGAGAAGCTGCACGAACTCTAGAATCAAAGGAAGCCGAAGTCATTCCTGCTATACGCTTGGTAGAAATTGCAAAACAGGAACTTACAACTAGAGCTTTGAGGCACCTCTCTTTAATGAAGATTTGGGGGAAATCGAACTCTCAGACCAGCTTCCTTATACAACTGATTGATTTAAAAAAGGGAGAAATTGATTTTAATGGAGCGGCCGTAATAAAAGGAAGAACAAACAAGATGATTGGGATTCTTAATAAGGAAGAGATTGAAGGCATAAATTGGATAACAGGAGAAGGTAAAAGCGGAGCAGTAAAAGCCTTCCAAAAAAAGTCGGATAAACCCACATATTATCAGATTCAGTCAATGAAAAGCAAAATTAAGCCGCATGTTACCGGTGGTAGAATTTCGTTTGATGTAAAAATTGAGTCAGAGGGAAGAATCGCTGAATATTGGAATCCTCACTTTAAGCCTGCTTTTAAGAATAAAACGATTAAACACATAGAAAATGCGGCTGCGAAAGAAGTTACGCACTTAGTAGTGAATACCACAAAAAAAATGCAAAAGGAATTCGGAGTAGATGTTGGAGGATTTGGCAACCAGTTGCGAATACAATATCCTAATGTCTGGAAAAATGTGAAGGGCAATTGGGATGAAAAATTTAGTGAGATTCCCATCACCTATGATGTATCGATTACGATAAAGGATTACGGAATGATTGGATCAAAGAAAAAATAAATAACTTTTGTTAGTACAAAAGACATTACTTGTTTTTCATCTATTGAATGAACCTAAAAATAAGGGCCTGAACCTAATGTTCAGACCCTCGTAATGCTACTTCTCTAAATCCACATTGTGGTGTATTTAATTTGTCCGTATTAAGTGCCAAACAGGTATTGTTATAATAACATCTAACACAAAACTATTATTCTATAGGGGGTGGTTTGGGCGGGAATACTTTTTGTGGATGGTCCATAAA